>JAITPC010000005.1 GCA_031289655.1 Mycoplasmataceae bacterium | reverse complement strand
CATTTTTTTTACAGGTTTATATATAATCGGGGGGGGGATGAAAAAGTATATTGCTCCGAAATGATTTATTTATTTTATTAGTTCACTAATTGTATTTTTTATCATACTTTACAATATCTCAATAATAATCATAAATTCATAAATACTATTCAATTTTTCTTTAGTTTTTATAGTGCTAATTTTTTGCCTTCAATCATAACAGCTATGGGGCTAGTGTTATTGTTTACAAAAATAGAAATAAAAAACACCAAAGTTAATAGTGCATTTAATTTTCTCGGGTCTTCATCAATGTTAATCTATGTCTTACATGGATTAATCCTATCAGTATTCTATTTTTTTATTGCAAATGTTCCAATTGCATTAACCATTGGCGTTGGTTTAACATTTATATTTAGTCTAGGAATAAACATGCCTCTCAATAGTTTCATTCATAAAATTAATGAATTTATTTGAAGAAGGAAGAAAAAATATGAATGCTAGTGTTTTTTTTATAATTTTTGATATCTTGTTTGGGACCTTAGCATTTATTTTTACCACAGGGGACCTATTATATAGATTAACAAAAATATTAAAAAAGAAAAGTGCTGAATCTTATAGTTTGGTATATTGCATATTAGCGGTTTTTGCATATATTGTTATGTTAATATTTCAAATAGGAATGATGTACCAGAATAGTATCAATAGTCATCAATGGACATATGGATATGTACAGGTTATGATTATTATTGACATTATTAGTATTTCTATGAGTTTATTGGCATATACCTACATAATGTATGTTATTTTTATATCAAAAAAAATAAAAATAAATTTTAGAAAAATTGATAAGATTGACATTATCATTATTACTGTAATAATTTTACTCTCAGCCGTCGTGATTATACTTTCAATGTATTATCAGTTTATAACAAAAATGGATAATCCAATGATGTTATGACTGCAAATTCTAGGCACATTATTAACAATCATAATAATTGTCTGCAATTTTCCACAATTATTACGAGTATTGATTACGAGAAATACCCTGACTATAAGTTTTGAGGCACAAATTTGTTTTTTGGCGAGTAGTTTATGCTGGCTATTATTCGATGGAACGCAGATGATTTTAAGCAAAAATAATGCAATGTTCCCGCAATTACTCGAGGATTGTATATTGGTTTTTATTGGTATTGTCATTTTAGTAATTAAAATAAATAATATGAAAAAAATTAAAAAATAAACTAGATTAAAAATATTTTAACAGATTAGCATATGCTATGCATATATAATATTATTAATATACCTTGTTGACGACAATGAATAAAATAGATTTTGTAGCCCTTGGTGGGCTAGATGAAAGAGGAAAAAACTGTTATGCATTAACTATCAATGACAATATTTTTGTTTTTAATGTTGGTATTTATTTCCCTTCAAAAGAAGTATTAGGACTTGAAAGTGCTATCCCTGATGTTAGTTATTTAGTTGAAAATTCCGATAAAATAAAAGGGATATTCATTGGTTCTGCATTCGAAAAAAATTTTGGTGGGTTGGCTTTTTTACCAGAAGAATTAAAAAAAATTCCGTTTTATACATCCAATCTCAATGCTTTTATAATCAACAAATATTTTAACGCTGATATTAATTTTAAAATTGTTGACCGGATGAAATCATTTGAGATTAATGGAATTAAAATAACTCCTTTCAAAATTCCCAATTCCTTGCCCAATTCACTTGGTTTTATTTTAAATATCGATAATGATAATGTTGTTTATATGGATGATTGTATCATCAATACTTCAAAATCATCAATTTTAGATAATGATATTTTAAAAATTATTCCATTAGTAAATGAAAAAAATAATCTATTATTGACATCTGTAGGATTAGTGAGCACAAATAATGGTTTTACAACACCAGGTTTTCAAGTACAAAACTATCTTAATGATTTAATCAATGAAAATGAAGGGAGAATAATTATTGGTTTATATTCCTATGATATTTATAAAATAGTTAGTATTCTAAATGCAGCAAATCTAACTAATAGAAAAATTTCATTTATCAATCAAAGTACATATGAAATTATCAAAAAAATGGGCTCATTAGAATTTATAAACTTGGCAAAATTCAATATTATTGATTTTAAAAATCTTACTAATGTCGATGATGATGTTATTGTTATTGCCGATGAATATCCCCATGAATTATTTGATATGTTATTCAAAATGTGCGATGGCGAATATACGAATTTACTATTAAATGAAAAAGATACATTTTTATTGGCGGCATCTACAATCAATGGGTTGGAAAAGCAGGAGGCTGATTTATTTGATAAAGTTAATGAGAACGATGTTAAGGATGCAATTAAGCTAGACAAAAAATATTTAGATTTATCAGCCAGTGCAGAGGATTCAAAATTTTTAGTTTCATTAATCAAACCTAAATATATTATTCCAATCAATTCTCTTTATATGGATTTTGTTAATTATCAAAATATTATCGGCAAAACTGGTTTTAATAAAAAAAATATTATTATTCTAAGAAATGGCCAAAGGCTTAAATTGAACAATATGATTGCAGAAGAAAAAACTGAGTTCATTCCTTTAACGGCTAAATTGGTTAACATACAAGGGCAAATTGATGATAACAACAATGCAATCATCGAAAGGAAACAAATGCAAGAAAATGGTGTTGTTGTTGTTGCCTATATCATTGACACAAAACAGAAAAAAATTATTAAAGATAAATATGACATTGTTGGTGTTATTAGTTTGACTAAGGATAACGGCAACATTATTACCAATATTAATGCTGAAATTAAAAATGAAATTAATAAAATTCTTGAAGAAATGCTAATGAATAAGGATAAAATTGATGTTAAAGAATTTAAAATCATTAGTAGAAAAATTATTACTAAGCAATATGAAAAAAAATTTAGTAAAAAACCATTAATTATGATGACATTATTATTTAATTAAGACATATGTTTCGCAATAATTAAATTTACTTCTAAGTAAGATTTTATTTTAAAAATAAAATCATTATAGTTATCAAGACTTTTGTTCTTTTACTAAGTGAAAATTAGCTATTTAAGATTGTTACGCTTAAATATAGCACTATGTTCATCTAATC
>JAITPC010000043.1 GCA_031289655.1 Mycoplasmataceae bacterium | reverse complement strand
CCCCCCACGAAATCCAATCACAAATATCAGTAATGAGTCATGCCGACAAACCAAATATCGCCATCGTGTTGAACAAAAGAACTCAATAAAGATTTGAAATTATTACTTTAAAACTATTAAAAACAATTAATTCCTTGTTATCCTCAGTCATTACATTTATTTATAATTATTCAACAAACACATAATAGCAAGATAAGTCAGGCAGTTAAAACAGAAAACAAGCCAATTAAATATTTAATTTCTCAAATTTCTAATTTCAGTAACTATTATGCTTGTAATTTCATTCATCATTTCTGTTTTTGATGTTTGTATCATTTTTCCTACTTCTTCTAAAAGCATTTTATTATTTTCTTTTAATTCACTTTTAGTAATCATTTCTTGCCTTACCTCGTCTATTTTGGTATCAATCTTATTACCTAATTCTATCTTAACTACATCAATCTTCTCGTCTAAATATTTGCAATAACCTTGTCAAGTGTTATATTTTTGTTGAGTATTCATGTCTTTAGTTTCTCCACTATCAATTATAGTCAATTGTACCTTGGTTGGTATTTCTTCAAGGTTATAAACACCTAGGTAGATAATTTCCTTAGAACTAATGTTATTTACTAAAATTAACGTGGTGTCGCTTAATGAAAGACTCGTAACATAACAAAGCAGTTCACTATTAGAAACTTTAACGGATTTAATTTTATTGTCACTCAATGTTTTCTTTATTTTATCAATACTAAGTTTTGTGTTTGGTTGTAACTGTAATGAAAATGTCATAATACCCTACATAATAGTATGTGCAAAAATTTTCATTTAGCGTTTTTATTTCTGAAATTTTAGTGTTTTGGCATTGGGAAAGTCATTTAAAAAAACTCACTACAAATTCTCTCATAGTATTATAAAATCCAATAAACGAAAATGTTCGATTAAGCAAATAACTAAAAATATATTACATAAGTTTTACATTGATAAAATTAAATAATTCCTCAATATTGATTGTTTCTTGCTTCATGCTATCTCTTTCTCTAATAGTCACTGTACGTTTTTGACCGCTATCAAAATCATAAGTTATACAATAAGGTGTTCCAATTGCATCTTGTCGTCGATATCTTTTACCAATTGAACCGCTAGCATCAAAACTACAGCTTATTCCTTTTCCAATAATTTTAAGAAACAAAGCATAAGCTTCTGAATTTAATTTATTATTCAATGGCAAAACAGAAAATTTATACGGTGATAATGATATTGGTAAGTGTAAAACTTCTCTCTCTTCATTATCAGATAATTTTTCAACTTCATATTTATCACATATGATTGCATAAAATAACCGATCAATTCCCACAGATGGTTCAATCACTTGCGGAATAATCTTTGCACCATTTGTATCTAGGTAATATATATCTTTCCCACTCGCTTCAATATGATTTAAAAAATCAAATTGTCCTCGATGTGCTATTCCTCATAATTCACTATATCCATGAGGAAAATCATATTCTATATCAATCGTTTTTTTAGAATAATGTGCTAATTCTGTTTTTTTAACATCGTAGTATTTAAAATTTGCTTCATTCATTTGCAAAGTGTTAAACAAAAACATTTTTACTTTTTCTAATAATTCATCAAATTCTTCCAACGAATCACTAGGATTTGTAAAATATTCCATCTCAGCTTGTTCAAATTCACGAGTTCTAAAAATAAAATTTCCTGGTGTAATTTCATTACGGAATGATTTTCCGATTTGACAAACACTAAATGGTAATTTTAACCTACTAGTTCTAGCAATTGACATGAAGTCAACAAAAATATTTTGACACGTTTCTGGCCTTAGGTATAATGTTGTATTTTCATCCTCTAAGACACCTTGGAAGGTTTTAAACATTAAATTAAATTGTCTAACATCGGTTCAAGTTTCTTTTCCGCAATTAGGGCATTTAATATGGTTGCTACTAATTATCTCTTTTAATTGTTTTAAAGGTGTTGCTTCACTAACCTTGACGCCATTTTTTAAACTTTCATTAATTAACTTATCTGCACGATATCTTTGCTTACATGATTTGCAATCAATCAATGGATCATTAAAATTAGAAATGTGCCCACTAGCTTTATATATCCTGGGATTATTGATGATCGTTGAGTCTAGTCCAATAGCATTAGGAACTTTAGTTACAAATTCTTTTCACCATAGTGCTTTTAAATTATTTTTTAATAATGTTCCAATCGGACCATAATCTCAAGCATTAGCTAATCCTCCATAAATTTCACTATTAGGAAATACAAAACCATAAGTTTTTAAGTAATTAACAATAATTTCTTGACTATATTTACTCATACGGGTAAATTATAATAATATATTACTTAACAATTACTGGAACAATGTTTGAATTGTGAGCCACTTCAGCTTGTTTCTTAGGACTATTAGCTGATTTGATAAAGTTCTTTTGAACATGATAATGAATCAAAACAACAATAACTAAGAAAAATGTTAACACAAAACTTATAATTCCAAGAATGGCAAATATATATCCCCATGTATTTATAGTAGTAACAACGCTAGTGCCCAACGCTTTTGGATCGTTTATCATAATGCATATCGCTCCTCCAATTATCAACAATATGTCAACAAATAAAAATTTTATAAAACAGAAATTAAGTGTTTTTTTCATTTTTAATTTTAAATCTATATTAACAGGGTGCAAATCATTCTTAACATCGTGGGCTGTATTAGGAGTAAGGGGACTAGTCGTAACAGTTTTAATAGCATAACTGGGATTTGATGCAGCTCTAACAGCAGAAGTTACTGAAGTTGGATAATTAACAGCAGCTGAAGTGGCAGGATATGTTGCTCTAGCAGGTGTTTGTGCAGTGGGATATACAGTTCTAGCAACATTTTGTGTAACAGCTGGACTTGAAACATAAGTAGGTTGAATTGTTTTAGCAGGAATATGAGTCTTAGCTTTTACCGATTTTTTTGTTGTTTTCTTTTTCATACATATAAATTATATACTTTTTTATTACCAAAACAAAAGTTTTTTATTACATATATTTATATATGTTTATGGGGAAAAATTGATTTTTTATAGTCTTCTAAATTTTCTTAGAGTCAATATGTAACATACAAACATATTTTATATTATAATATAAATATGGAAGAAAAACTTCAAGACTCTTCATATAATGAAATAAGAAAATTAGAAGGTTTGGAACCAGTGCGAATTAGACCTGGTATGTATATTGGCGACACCAATGTCAAGGGTTTACATCATATGATTTGAGAAATCGTTGATAACTCAATTGACGAGGCAATGGCCGGGTTTGCGACAAGAGTAATTGTTACTATTAAAAAAAACGGAGCCATCATTGTTGATGATGATGGAAGGGGTATTCCCACAAAAATTCAAACAGATGGAGTTAGTGGAGTTGAACTAGCATTATGTGAATTGCATGCTGGTGGCAAATTTGGTGATGGAGCTTATAAAGTTAGTGGTGGATTGCATGGAGTAGGAGCATCAGTTGTTAATGCCCTTAGTAAATGAATGAAAGCGACTGTTAACCGAGATGAAAAAATTTATTACATTGAATTTGATAATGAAGATAATTACCATGTCCCTCATAAAGGACATAAGGTTGCTCCACTAAAAGTTATTGGTGATATTAAAGGTGAAGAAAAACAACATGGAACAACAATTGAGTTTTTCCCAGATTTTACAATTATGGAAAAAAATGATTGAGATCATGATACAATTGTTGCAAGATTAAAACAATTAGCTTATTTAAACAAAGGTATCAAAATTGTTTTAATTGATGAGAGAAATGCTGATACTACTGAAGAATGATATTTTGAAGGTGGATTAAAAAAATATGTTGAAGATTTGAACAAAGACAAAGATTCATTAATACCCATTATCATTTATGGAGAAGATGAACAAGAATTAAAAGCTCCTGATCAATCTAACAGAAAATATTCTGTTACAGCAGAAATAGCTTTTCAATACAACAAAGCATATACTTCATCAATTTACTCATTTTGTAATAACATTAACACAACAGAAGGTGGAACCCATGAAGAGGGTTTTAAACTAGCATTAGTAAGATTAATTAATAAATTTGCTTTAGAGAAGAAATTGATGAAAGATATTGATGATAAAATTACCAAAGATGATATTCTTGAAGGATTAACGGCAATAATTTCGATTAAACACCCAAATCCTCAATATAAAGGACAAACTAAAGGAGAACTAGGAAATAGTGAAGTGAGACCTTTTACTAATGATGTAACGAGTGAAATATTTGAAAGATTTATTCTTGAGAATCCGAGTGAATCAGAATTGATTTTAAAAAAGATTATCTTTGCTAAAGAAGCGAGAATTAAATCTCAAGAAGCACGAGAAGCTACAAGAAGAAAATCACCATTTGATTCAGCTTCTTTGCCAGGAAAACTTTCAGATTGTTCTTCTAAAGATCCGAGTATTTGTGAAATTTATTTAGTTGAAGGTGATAGCGCCGGTGGATCAGCCAAAATGGGACGAGACAGTTTCTTTCAAGCAATTCTGCCACTAAGGGGTAAAATATTAAATGTTGAAAAAGCGAAGACTGAAAGAATTTTTGAAAATGAGGAAATTAATGCTATGATCACTGCTTTTGGAATTGGCGTATACCCTGAATTTAAATATCAAGAAATAAAAGAAACTAAAAAAGATGGTACTGTTGAAATTGTTGGGAAAACACTAAAACCACGATATGATAAAATCATTATTATGACTGATGCCGATGTGGATGGAGCACATATTAGAATTTTATTGTTGACATTCTTGTTTAGATACTTAAAACCTTTAATTGATGAAGGACACATTTATTCTGCTGTTCCACCTCTATACAAAGTATTTGGCAACAAAACAGCTGCTTATGCATACAATGAAGAGGAATTAGAAAAAATTAAAGAAGACATGAAAGAACAAAAATACACTATTCAAAGATATAAAGGTTTAGGAGAAATGGATCCGGAACAACTTTGAGAAACAACAATGGATCCTACAAAGAGATTATTAAAACAAGTTTCTGTTGAAGAAGCTAGTTATGCTGATCAACAATTCTCATTTTTAATGGGTGATGATGTTGCGCCAAGAAAAGACTTTATCGCTAAAAATGCCAAGTTTGTTAAGAATTTAGATATTTAGTAGGATTTTAAATCCTATGTAACTAATAACTTTCTATATGGGAGGTCCCATTTGCACTATATGACAAAATTATTTTCCTAATAGACAAGTATCATTTATATCAATAATTCGTGTATTTATCATTTTGTTGGTTAAAATTGCTTTAGTCTTTACTTTAACACTAAAGAAATACTGGCTATGGCCTTGTTGAATTCCTTTTTCATTACTTTTTTCAAACAACACACTAACTTTCTTACCTATAAACTTTTTAAAATATTTCTCATTATTCTTTTTATTAAGTGATCTAAGAATACCGAATCTTCTTTTCTTTTCATTTTCACTTACTAAATTCGTAATTTCCTCTGCTTTTGTTCCTTTGTGCAAAGAAAATGGGAATAAGTGCATATTAGATAATTTCAATTTATCAAGATTCTTGATTGATAGATTAAAATTATCAATGGTTTCACTAGGATATCCAACTATATAATCGGTAGTAATTGAAGCTAATGGTGATTTTAATCTAATATATTTGCATAAACAATCAAATTGTTTGAAAGTATATTTTCTATTCATATCTTTTAAAATTTTATCATTAGCATTTTGCAAACAAATATGAAAAAACTGGCAAAATCTATCCTTGCTGTTACATATTAAATCAATAATGTTTTTATTGATTTGGAATGGTTCAAGCGAACTAATTCTAATTCTAAAACTTCCTTTTATTTCATTGATATCTTCTAGTAAGTCAAAGAAAGAGTAACCATCATCGTTATATCCGGCAGTATTAACTCCAGTCAAAACAATCTCTTTCATATTATTTTTGATCATATTTTTAATATCACTAATAATAATTTTGTGTTCTAAACTTCTTTGTTTCCCTCTTACGAGAGGAATAATACAATAAGAACAATTGAAATTACATCCATCCTGAATTTTAATAAAACCTCTAGTGGTGATTGTTTCACACGAATTATTTTTAAATTCAAATTCTTTTTCTTTTAAAACATTATCGATTTTAACAATTCGCGTACCTCGATATTGTTTGATTAAATCAATAATTTTTGTTTTATATTTTGTTCCAATAACTATGCCGATTTTTTTATCACTAAAATTAGTTTGATTGTATTGGCTATAGCATCCACAGATACAAACTAATTTAATATTTTTTAATTTACATATTTTATTAATAAAATATCTAGATTTACTCACTGCTTTATTAGTCACACAACAAGTATTAATGATGGCAATGCTAGCTCGATCAACTTCTTTTACAAATTTTGCACCATTATTTTTAATATCTTGTATGATTTGATTAGATTCAAAAATATTAACTCTGCAACCCAAAGTTAAAACATATATTTTTTTATTTAAAATATTCACTAAAAAATTATATTCGCGGATTTATAAATAACTATTTTGCTATTATTGTCCGCCACCTTGAGTTTTTCTAACAGCAGTAACTTTTTTAGCTTTAATTTGTCCTTGCTTAATATCTTTCTTAACTCCTTTGACGATTTTG
>JAITPC010000024.1 GCA_031289655.1 Mycoplasmataceae bacterium | reverse complement strand
TTATCATTCGTCTCTCTCTCTCTCTCTCTGCTTAGTTTAAATTTCTCTCCTAAAACTGGTGTTGATGCAATCACAAAAACTGGGTTGAGTGATCTATTTGCAGGACAAACTGACTTAGGCAGTTTTAGTTCTACTCCCAGTTTAGAAGGAATTTTAACAAGAGGTAAGGAAAATATTGTTGATTTTCATAATGAAAAAGCTAATACTTTTATTATTAGCAATCAAACTAATAACGGTTGTACTTTAATTGCAAATGATGGCAATTATTACTACAGTGGTTCTGTTGTTCTATTTTACACAATTGATGCTAAAATTTCCTTGTCATCTTTATTTCCTTTAAGCGTAATAGCGAATAATGCATGGAATTCAAAAGTCTCATTCAAAGGCGGAGGGGAAAAAAACGAAAAGAATACTCTAGCCATCATAAATCACATATTCGCTAATCTAGGATATGGAATTAGTAATCTTAATCAAATTACCGGAAAATATAAAACTTATGGGGGTACCTATGGCGATGGTATTTTTACTATCGAGGCAATTAATAGTCCAAATTATTACGGTAGTGTTGATATCCCCTACACTAATACAATTAGTCCAACTAATATGATTTCTTATACTTCTCCTTCCCCTTTTGTTGTTAGTGCTAGCAGTTATTATTCTACTACCACCAGAGCTGGTTGATTTCCTTTCTCGCAAGGATCTTTAACGAGTGAAAATGAGTGACTATGTGCAGATAATCAATATCAAAATGCATGACTTAAAATAGATTTAAGTACCGCACAAAATATTACAAAATATTTAATACGTCCACGTGTTGTATATAATTCCCCAGTATCCTGAACAATTGAAGGCAGCAATGACGATGTGAATTTTACTGTTATTGATACTAGAATAAATCAAGATTTGCCAAAATCAAAAAATACAGAATATATTTGCAATGCATACACGCCAAATGTATATAGATATTTTCGAATTAAAATTTCACAATTTGCTTCCAATGAACGTGGTGGACTAAGCAGGTTGTTTCTATATTAGAGGTATAATTAATTTAAGGAGACGTACTCAAGTGGTTAAGAGGACACCCTGCTAAGGTGTTAGAGGCTTTTGCTGGCATGCGTTCGAATCGCATCGTCTCCGCCATTATTGACTATAGAAAACGATACATATAATAAATGTATGAAAGATATCAAAGGTAAATTCAAAACCGTTCAAGGTAATAAAAATTTTGATGGTAAAGAATTTTCTGCTCAAGTTGAAGTTGTTAAGCAAAAACCTATTGGTAGAAATGGTAAAAGTAGAACTTCAAATGTTATTAAAAAATCAAGCAAGTTAGATTTGATACTTAACAGAATGGATCAGATTGATACTCGATTAGGCAAGATAGATGCACGATTCAATAAAATTGATAATCGTTTAGAAAGTTTGGAGAAATTTAATACAGAACAAAGAGAATTCAACAAAATGGTTCTCGGTGTTTTTAAAAGAAATAAACTTAAATAACTAATTTTATTTAGTAGAAGAATAAAGTTTTATTTTGTAATAGGTTAAAAGATATTTAGCGTGTCTTTTATTTTAGAAAAAACATTTAGTGTTTTGTAAGTAAGAGTAATAACACATTATAATAAATGTATGAAAGATATTAAAGGTAAATTTAAGACTATTCGTGGTAATAAAAATCCTTCTACTCGTGATTTGGTTTCACAACTTGCAAAGGAAGTTTCACAGCTTGCAAAAGAAATGCACGACAGTTTTAATAAAATTGATAAAAGATTAGATAATTTAGAAACTCGTGTAGGGTTTTTAGAGAAAAATCTTAAATAGTTATTTTCGTTTCATGTTGAGTGTTATACAATAAACTATAATTTAAAATGTAATAATTATGGGTAGAAAATGGAAGGTTTTTACATTTATTAAAAACGATCCACTTATTGAACAAGCAATTTTTAATTCTGTACAGAATAATCGATTATTCTCCATAAGAGACGAGTGTTTATATTTTAAATCAGATTTTCATAAAGAAGAAGTTCTAAATTTGGAAATTTCATTAATTACTGATTTTGAGAAATTAAATAATATTATTGTTAAGTTGATTGAAATTGCACATGAAGAAATCATTAATATTAAAACGTCACAAGAATATGAGGATCAAGATTATTCTATTCAGTTTTCTGGAAAAATTGAAGGCATTGTTAATGGTTTATTACATAAAGCATGTTACACATCAATTTCAGTGATAGATTTTGCCATTATATTATTTGTTAGAATAGCCAGAGCTCATGCTTGGAGAAACGGTAATAAAAGAACATCGATAGTCTCATTAAGCAAAATCTTATCACTTTTCGGGTTTGCATTAAAATGAGTTAATACAACTTCAAATTATACTGAACAATACGAGAAGTTGGTATTAGATATTGTTGCACCAAAAGATAAGGATTATGAAGAAAGTAAATTAACAGAACAAGAGGCAATACAACTAGTTAAAACAAAAATTAGAAATTCTATTTGAATCAATTATAATAATATTAGATAATATGAAAATAACAAGAAAAGATGTAAAAAAAATATTAAAAAATGTAGAGGTTAAATACAATGATTTTTCTATTGTAAACGATAACTTTGAAGGTGTAAAAAAAGAGAAGATGGATAAAAATATGAAAGACCTATGTATTCGTTTGGCTGATAAATAGAATTTACAGTAATAATTGTTCAATTGATGAGATATTGGTTTATATAATTAAACTATGTTTAATTTAGTATCTAAATATCAACCAAAAGGTGATCAGCCCAACGCTATAAAAAAATTAGTTGATGGCATTAAAAAAGGTGATAAAAATCAAGTCTTATTAGGCGCAACAGGAACTGGTAAAACATTTACCATTGCTAATGTAATTCAGCAAACACAAAAAAAGACCATGGTCATGGTACATAATAAAACGTTAGCGGTACAATTATATAGTGAATTTAAAGAATTATTCCCAAATAATAAAGTTGAATATTTTGTTTCTTATTTTGATTTTTACCAGCCAGAGGCATATATTCCCCGCACTGATACATACATTGATAAAACTGCACAAACTAATAAAGAAATAGAAATGCTGCGATTAAGCACAATTAATTCATTAGCTACGAGTAATGACGTTATTGTCATTGCATCGGTGGCAGCAATTTATGCATCAGTTTCACCCGAGGATTTTAATGAGTATCGGATTATTATTAAAAAAGGTCAGAAATTGAATCAAAAACATTTTCTATACGAATTAGTGAGGTTGCAATATAAAAGAAATGATATACAAAATGAACCAGGAAGTTTTAGAGTAAAAGGCGATGTGGTTGAAATATTCCCAGGTTATACTGATTTGTACTCTATCAGGTTGTCATTTTTTGGCGATGAAGTTGAAAGTATTCAAATTTTAGACCCCTTTTCTAAAAAAGTAATGAAAGTATGAGATATTGTTGAAATTATTCCTGCTAATGAATACATTGCTAACCATAAACGTTTTAACGAATCAATTCAAAGAATTAGGAAAGAGATGAATGAACGTGTGAAATATTTTAATGATAATAATATGTTATTAGAAGCGCAAAGAATTGAACAAAGAACTAATCATGATATGGAAATGCTAGAAGAAATGGGTTATACTAATGGGATTGAAAATTATAGCAGACATTTGGAATTAAGAAATGCAAATGAAACACCTTATACAATTTTTGATTATTTAAAAAATGATGATTGATTATTGGTCATTGATGAATCACATATGACTATTCCACAAATTAGAGGCATGTATGAAACTGATCATAGTAGAAAAAAAACATTAGTTGAGTTTGGTTTTAGATTGCCAAGTGCATTAGATAATAGACCATTAAATTTTGATGAATTTAAAGCTAAAATTAAAAATGCGATTTACGTTAGCGCTACTCCTAGTGAATGAGAAAAAGAACAATCGCATAATAAAATTGTTGAGCAAATTATTAGACCAACTGGTTTATTAGATCCAAATATTGAAATTAGACCAACAAAAAATCAAATTGATGATTTAATAAAAGAAATAGATAAACAAGTTAAAAAGAATGAAAGAACTTTTGTTACTGTATTGACAATTAAAATGGCCGAAGAACTTTCATCTTTTTTACACGAAAAAAAATATAAGGTTGCTTACTTGCACAATGAATTAAAAACATTGGAACGTAGTAAAATTATTAATGATTTAAGAAGAGGAAAATTTGATGTTGTTGTAGGAATTAATCTTTTAAGAGAGGGGTTAGATGTACCTGAAGTTTCATTAGTTTGTATTTTTGATGCTGATAAACCTGGTTTGTTTAGGAGTGAAAAATCTTTAATACAAACTTTTGGTAGAGCTGCGCGAAATGAACATGGAAAAGTAATTATGTATGGAGATAAAATAACAAAAGAAATGCAAAGTGCGATTAGTGAAACTGATAGAAGACGAAATATCCAAATTGAATTTAATAAGAAAAATAAAATTGTCCCTACGACAATTATTAAACCAATTCATGATGATTTGAAATCAAATGATGACGTCAAATTAATTGAAGCAATGTTTCATAAGAATTCATCGCCAAGGAATAAAACAAAAGCTATTGGTATTTTACGGAAAGAAATGTTAATTGCTGCGCAAAATCAAGAGTATGAAAAAGCTGCTCATTTACGAGATATGTTGATTGAACTAGAAGCAAAAGTTAAGTAATAAATAACCATTCAACGCTAAAATAATTTACTTTATTTGTTAGCATAATTAGCACTGTTATTCCCCCCCCCCCGTGCAGGAAAAACATTGTTATAATTATTTAAAATGGAACATAAATACAATAATAAATATAACAATGTTTTAACGCGAAAAGAGCACAAAATTTGGAAAAGAAGAAAAATTATTAACTTATGTGTTGGTGTTACATGCGGTATTTTAGGTTTCGGGGGGGGGCATTCTTTCAGCAGGTTTAACTAGATGTAGCAAAAATATATTAGATAATATCGAAGGATTAAAAATTATGTGAGATGATATACCTGATTGATACGCTAATAACGGGGATAAATATAATTCTGGGGTTCATAATGATAATTTTAAACATTTGCCGCAAGATATAATCCGACAAAAATTACGCAGTATGTATTCAGTAGGAGATGTAGTTTGCAGCGCTTTAAAGTATGTTAATGATTTTTTTTGAAATGAATATGATGAATATGTTGATTCCACTTTTACCAATATTAATTTTATTGCAATTAAAAAATATAATTCTGGATTTTTCCATTATGTACTTTTTAATTTTAAAACCATAAAAGCACTTAATATTCCTAATTATGGCGAAATTCCAGCCGGAACAATTGGGGAATTTTATGTAATAAGTTGGTCAAATAATTTATTTTTACCATACCAGGCTTTTTATAGTGCAATTCGTTCTGACACTAAGGAAATTGATGCAGGGAATAATATTGAATTCCGTAGTAGCGATTCGCAACCATTTTCACATATTGGTGTT
The DNA here is from genome assembly GCA_031289655.1 of Mycoplasmataceae bacterium. Classification (GTDB taxonomy): domain Bacteria; phylum Bacillota_I; class Bacilli_A; order Mycoplasmatales; family Mycoplasmoidaceae; genus Malacoplasma_A. The sequence continues at coordinate 382 of JAITPC010000024.1, read as the reverse complement.
GAAATTTTATTGCCTGATACAACTGCTTATATTGATATTAATATTAAAGATAGGTGAGATTGAGTCTTTCCTTTGGCTGAAAATTATTCTGGGATGTCATTGCCAGAGAATTAGGATCCAATTTAATGGCATTTTTATAACTTGCAGGGTTAATCAATAATTCCATAATAAAATTTATTTATTTAAAAATCTCACTACAAAATCCCCCCCCATGAAATATAATTAATAATATATGACTAAGAAAATCAAGATTATTAGCGCTTTAGCAACATTATCATTCGTCTCTCTCTCTCTCTCTCTGCTTAGTTTAAATTTCTCTCCTAAAACTGGTGTTGATGCAATCACAAAAACTGGGTTGAGTGATCTATTTGCAGGACAAACT
>JAITPC010000011.1 GCA_031289655.1 Mycoplasmataceae bacterium | reverse complement strand
CATGGTTAATCCACTTAACCCAACTCTCATTCTTGCGGCAGGAGTTTCATTCATTTGTCCAAAAATTAGAGCAGTTTTTTCTAAAACTCCAGATCCTTTCATTTCTAGATATAAATCATTTCCTTCACGACTTCTTTCTCCAATTCCTGTGAAGATACTAATACCCTTGTGTTTTGATGCCATGTTGTGGATCATTTCTTGGACTAATACTGTTTTGCCAACTCCAGCCCCGCCAAATAGACCAATTTTCCCACCCTTTGTATAAGGAATTAATAGATCAATCGCCTTAATACCTGTTTCCAAAATTTTTATTTCAGTGGTTTGATCAATCAATGAAGGTGGAGATTTGTGGATTGGTCTTCGTATTATTTTTTTCTTATCAAATGGTTTGTCATCCAAAACTTCCCCAATAGTGTTAAATATTCTTCCCAGCACTTCTTTACCAACAGGTACGGTTATTGGAGAATGGGTTTGAATAACACTCTGTCCTCTTTTAATTCCCTCAACAGGGTTTAATGCAATACATCTAACTTGATCATCTCCAATAATTTGGGCAACTTCTAAATAAATATTGGTTTTTTCAATTTTAAGGGCATCATTGATTTTTGGTAATTTTCCCCTTGGAAATAACACCACTAAAACAGTACCGATAATTTCTATTATTCTCCCATTATCGTTTTTGTTAATCATTATTTACTCTCCTTTCAGATTCACTAGTAATTTTTTCTTGTCTCTTTTTATTATATTTTATGCTTAGTTCTCTAATATTTTCCTCAATATTATTGTTTGCTTCAACCATTGCATTTTTTCTAGCAATATTTTCACTTAATTTTGATTCAATCAATGCTGAATAAATAATTGATTCTAAATAAAATGGTAATATTTTTTTAAAAATATGTTTTGTATCTTGCTCAAAATTGTATAGGACTTCATTTTTGTTTTGTTCATTGAACTCTTTTGTTATTGGTAAAACTTCAACAACATCAGTTTTGATCTTGTTGTCTTTATATTTTGTATAAATTAAAGAAAGTGAGCCAATTTTATTTAATAAGTATAAACGAGCAATGTAATCACTAACATATTTATACTCAAAAAAAGCGAAATGCTTTTCTTCTGTTTTAATGTTTAATGTATCTTCATATTTCATGGTTTCTTTTTTTACGAATTTGTATCCTCTTTCGCCAAAAACAATTATTTTATCATTAGTTTTGATGTTTTCTTTAATTTTTTTAAAGGTGTTGATATTGTAATTTCCCGCCATACCAAGTGAACCACTAAAAACTACTCATAGTTTTACTTGGCTAGAGTTTGTGTCATTAATTTTCAATGCTGCAATACATTTATACAAGTTATTTTGAAAATCAATATTATTTAAAAAAAGTTGTTTTAATTTCGCGGTTTTACTAATTGAGATAATTTCCATTACATTAGTAATTTTATTTATTTTATGAATAGAATTGATTCTTTTTTTTATCTGTAATAGTTCTGACATTTATTTATTACCCCCGTTTTTTTTAATTTTCTCTTCCACCAATTTAATTACTTTCGCATCATAACTATTTTGCTTTTTAATATAATTAAGAATAAAGCTTAATGAGATCTCATTAAGCTTATTTAGTATATTATCACTAACATCAATTTTTTTGGAAATTTCTTTCCATTCATTAGTGATAATCATTACCAGTAAATATTTATTTTTGAATTCATCAATCTCATGAATATTGATGAAGCTAATATTCTTTGTATAAATCAAATGTAATAAAATCGCTTCCTCAATTCAATCATAACAATGGTTATTATTTTGTTTCATCAATTGAACAATTCTTTTGCCAAATTCAATAATTTGGTTAGTATTTTCATCCAATTCATTACCAAATTGTGCAAATGAGGCTACATCATAATATTCGCTTAATTTTGCTTTAATTGAACTTGAAAATTTTTTAATAACTTTGTTTTGTGCGGCTGATCCAACACGGCTAACACTTAATTCAACACTAACCGCAGGTCTTTGCCCCAAATTAAATAAGTTTGTTTGTAAAAATATTTGACCATCAGTAATGGAAATGGCATTTGTGGGAATATAAGAGCTTAAATCACCATTTTGTGTTTCAATGATTGGCAATGCTGTGATTGAACCACCGCCATGTTTTTTATCCAATTTACAAGCTCGTTCCAATAGACGTGAATGTAGGTAGAATATATCTCCCGGGTAGGCCTCTCGTCCAACTGGTCTCCCCAACAATAGAGATAAGGCACGGTATGCATAAGCATGTTTTGTTAAATCGTCAAAAATAATTAATACATTTTCACCATTTTCTAATCATTTTTCACCAATGGTAATTCCAGTATAAGGTGCTAAATATTTAACGGCGTCATTTTCCCCGGCAGAAGCTGATACAACTGTCGTATACTTCATTGCTTTACTAGTTTCTAAATTTTTAATAATTCTTGCAAGTGATGAATTTTTTTGTCCAATGCTTACATAAATACATTTTACATTTTTACCTTTTTGATTGATGATTGTGTCAATCGCGATTGAGGTCTTTCCTGTTTGTCGGTCGCCAATAATCAATTCTCTTTGTCCCTTGCCAATGGGCAAAAGTGAATCGATTAAAAGAATCCCTGTCTCAAGTGGAGCATTAACAGGTTCTCTTTGTGTTACTCCTGGCGCTATTTTTTCAACTGGTGAAAAAGTTTTTTTATTAATTGAACCATTCCCATCAATTGGATTTCCAATTGCATCAATGACTCTACCCATTAGACTATCACCAACAGGTGCTGAGAAAACACTTTTAATTCTTTTTACCAAGCTTCTTTCCTTGATATCATCATATTTTCCTAGAACAATAACACTAATGCTTGAAATCTCTAAATTCATAATAATTCCTTTTGACCCATTTTCAAATTCAACAATCTCATTGTACATAGCGTCATCTAATCCAGAAACAATTGCCACTCCATCAGATACTGATATGACATAGCCATTCTCCTCAAAATTAGCTTTCTTTGTATATTTTTCTATTTTTGATTTTATTAAACTAATAAATTTATCTTCATTATTCATATCATTCTCCTCCTTTCAATTCGTTTTTAAGGTCCAATAACCTACTTTTAATACTATTATCAATGGTGAAGTCCTCACTCTTTATGATAAACCCACCAATTAAGCTTTCATCAACAATAACATCATATTTTATTTTTCGATTAACTTTTTTTTGTACTGTACTAATAATTTTATTAATATCTATTTTATTTAATTTTATTGCTGTATATAATTCAACAGAAACAATCGAATAATATTCCTTAAGTTTTTTTAATAATAAAATAAAAATTTTAAAAAAATATTCACCACGATTAAAATCTATTATTGCCCTAGATACATTTGACAATTTTAGTAAATGGAATTGTTTTAAAATAAGGTGAATCAAATCGTTTTTTTTTTCTTTCGAAATAGACCGATTTGCTAGAAAAATAATAACTTCTTCATTATTTTCAAAAGTTTTAATCATGGCATTAATATTGTTCACATACATAGAATATTCTCTTTTATTGATTTTTTCACTTAATAAAATAGCATAATTTTGTAAAAACATCTCTAGTTGTTCTCCTTCCTAGTTGTTTGTTGTTTAACAAAATCATTAATTATTTTTTTATTATCTTTGAGATTGATGTTTTTTTTAATAATTTTTTCACTCGCCAAGAATGCAATGTCAATAATTTTTTTGTTGTTATCAACCTCAAGATTTTTTTTATAATCTTTTATTTCATTTTTAGCAGATCTCTTTATTTGCTCGGCATCATCTTGTGCTTGTTTAACAATATTATCAAAATGATAGTTTGATTCACCTTGTGCATTTTTAATGATAATCTCAGCATCAGAATAAGCTTTCAATCTTTGTTGTTCAGATTCTATTAATCTAGCAAATGATTCTTTTTTAGCATTTTCTGCTTCAACCAATGTTTTTTCAATGTATTCTCTCCTGTTATCTAAATTTTTCTTTGTGGGTTTCCAAACTAATCATATGGACAAAATAATCAATAGTATTGTTGAAAAAGTATGAACAAGAATAATTAGAATATTTGGTAGCAAAGAATCATATATTTGTTGAGAATCAAATGTGCAACTAGTTAGATCAAAAGTAATATTTATGATTAAAACCAAAATAAAAAAAAGTTTTATTGATAAAACAAACTTATTTTTCATTTTAATTCATTACAATCAAAAGTATTGCGATAATCAATCCATAAATACCACTAGTTTCACTGATGGCACATCCAATAACCATCATATTCCTTATTTTGTTTTCAGCCTCTGGATTTCTTCCAACGGCTTCACACGCTTTACTTGCTGCTATTCCTTCCCCAATACCACATCCCATTGCTCCCAACATACAAATACCAGCACCAATATATGCACCCATAGCACTATTGCCATCACTATCTACCATTATTTCACTAACCTCATTCAAGACACTCATTAAGTTTTGTATCATATCTATTATTTATTATAGCATATTGTTAGGCATCACGTTGAAAAGATATTAATTGTGAGTTATTTACTTCTTAGGTTTTTTATTTCAGTTTTAATAGCTAACATAATTTCTTCCTTTAAACCCTCAATTTGAATAGTTACAGCACTCATTATTTGCTCTTTAATTTCATCTATTTTGTCAAGTAATTCAATTCTAACATTATCTATTTTCTTATCAACCCTATCAATCTTCTCATCTAAATATTTGCAATAACTTTGTCAAGTATTAAATTTTGTATTTGTCTTGTTCATCTGTTCATTATTTATTATACTGAGCTGAACTTTAATCATAGTTTTCTTGGCATATTCATATAGATGAACAATCTCATTTGAATTAATATTATTGACAAGGATTAGTTTTATTTCATTTAGTGAGAGATTAGCAAAACAATAAAGTTCACTATTAGAAGATTTAATGGATTTAATTTTATTGTCACTCAACATTTTCTTTATTTTATCAATACTAAGTTTTGTGTTTGGTTGTAACTGTAATGAAAATGTCATAATATCCTAGTATAATAGTATGTGCAAAAATTTTCATTTGGCGTTTTTATTTATGAAATTTTAGTGTTTTGGCATTGAAAAAATGATTTTAAAAACAATGCAAAATAATTAATTATAATATTGTTGTGGATAGAAGAGCTGTTAATAATACTACATATAAAAATAAAAAAGCTCAACTTGATTATAAAATTCAAGAAACTGAAAATAAAGTAAAAAAAGAAAATACTAAGAATAAACGATAAAACTTATAATTAAAATATGGCTTCATAGCTCAGGTAGTAGAGCAACAGACTGAAAATCTGTGTGTGCGTGGTGCAAATCCACGTGAAGCCACCATTCTCATAGTTTTATTCATAATTTTATAATCTAATTATGAATAAAAAAGTTTTATTTTTCGGAACATCTAAAATTTCTGTTGCTGTCCTTGATGAATTATTGATAACCAATGTTAGTGTAATTGGTGTTGTTAGCCAACAACCAAAAAAAGCCAATCATAACAAAATAACGAAGTCTGAAATGCAAATTTTTTGTGAAGAAAAAAATATTAAAGTTTTTTTGCCTAATAAGAGTAAAGAAATTATCGATGAAATTAAAATTTTATCTCCTGAGTTGATTATTGTATGCTCCTACGGTGAAATAATTCCTCAAGACATACTTAACATACCAAAATTTGGATGCATCAATATCCATACTTCATTATTACCAAAATATCGTGGTGCAGCACCAATTAATTATGCAATTATGAATAATGAAAAAGAAACAGGAATTACTTTAATGTATATGGACAAAAATATGGATACCGGTGACATTATTAAGCAAGAAACAATTAGTATTATGCCGAATGAAACATATTCTTCTTTATATGAAAAAATGTCAATATTGGGAAGACGAATAATTAAGGAAAATATTGATTCATTGTTTTCTATTAACATTCCTCGCACAAAACAAGATAATGCACTGGCAACCTACACAAAAAAGATAGAAAGGAAGGATGAAATGATTAATTTTAATAAAAAAGCAGTTGAAGTAGAATGCTTGATTAGAAGTCTGTATTCAACCCCAATAGCATATGCTAACTACCAAAAACAACCGATTAAGATTCACCAAGGGAATATTGTTGATTTTGATTCAGATGAAAAACCTGGGACAATTATTAAAATTGATAAAGAGGGGATGCTCGTTGCCACTGCAAAATCTTGTATTTTGATTACGACTTTGCAAATACCATCAAAAAAACCAGTTGAAGTTAAAAATATGATAAATGGTAATCATTTTTTTAAGATTGGAACTAAATTTAATTTTTAAATACCAGAGTTTTTAAAACGAAAATAGTCTGTTTAACATTATTGTTAATACTAAGATAATTGCCATTAAACAATTGTTGTAAATTACTTAAAATTATTTCATTGTGCTTATCTTTTATTTTCATTGCACAAATTGGGCATAGTACTCCTTTGTTATTGACTGAGAAATTTTTAACATTACTGCTCCCACAAACTATGCATTCATTTAATTCAATAAATATTCCAACCAATTGAATAAATGTTTTTAAAATAACTAATTCATTAATTTGTTCACCATACTTATTAGATTTTATCAATTCTAACATATTTTTATAATAACGATAAAATTCCTTGGATGTATATTTTGCTTTAATAATTGTCAAATTTAGCATTATGAAATCTTTTTGAATTTCCATTTTCCAATCATTTTCATTTATTACGCTAGCTTTTTTCAATCTTGATAATTTGTTTTCATTTCTACTTTCGAAGATTTGGAATTCAATTAAGGAACCCAAAAACAAATTTCTTCCATTTTTAGAAGCAATTTTTTTACTACCTAAGGATAAACAAGAATATTTTTTACCAGTTTTGTCAATAAAAGTTATAACTTCATCAAAAACTTTATATGGGATTTTATTAACTAAATATCCAATGATATTCTTCTCTGCCATTAACTAATAAATATTATATTTATTGTACTTTATATTTTTCTTCGCCATATTTGCTAAAATAATATTGGATGGATCTTCTGGCGATGTCTAACATAATATCTAACATTTGTACCTTTGTTAATGGTAAGTTTTGAAAATAAAAACTTCCACGATTAGTTTTATTTGTATTGTGAAGATATGTTTTATTAAGCTCACCAAATTCCGCAATTGTAATTACCCTATCTAAAATAGAACTTTTGTCATCAAAATCGCAGCCTCATCCAAAACACACAAAAGGGAAAATTGATTCATTTAACATTCATGTTCTTAAACCAATGACATTCTTACCTAATCTTTCAATTGCATTTCCAACAGCTTGCGCTTTTCCTGCCATTGTAATTATCCTATCATTCGTGCCTTGTTTTTTCATTTCTGTAATCAATACCGGAAATTTATTATTTTCTCCATCAATTAAATATAAAATTCCACCATCAGGTCTCATAGAAGATTTATCAAATTTATAAAATCACTCTTCTTTTGCAAAGTTTTTTCTTAAATGTTAAATTATAGTTTTAAGTTCGATGCTTTTTTCCCATTTTAGTTTTATTTTCATTTTAGTTTCTAAGTCCTTGATGATGAATTTCAAGCAATCTTTTACATTGTTCTCCATATACTTTGAAAATTCAGTTAATTTTTTTCCACCTCCGATACTTTTTTGCATTTCTGATAGTCGATCACTATTAGCCATTATTTAAGTCTCTCCCCTTTTCGATGAGCCAAAAACATTTTACTCGGTTTAAAATTATCTAAAGCATTATTATTTTTTATATGTGTAAATATTAAATCGCGAGGCAAAAAATTATTACCACATATATAGCTGCTATTAAATGAGCTTGGGTTGCCATCAAATGAAACTCTTTTATCAACAATTAACATTTGACATCCGTGATCTGCGAAATAATGTCCAATTTCTTGATAATTCAAACACATAATATTAGTTAACATGGCTCAAGGTTTTTTTAATTTATCCAAACGTTCAAAAACTCTAAGTTTTTTTGAAAATGGAGGATTTGATAATGCTATATCCCATTTTTTTGGTTGATATTTAAAAAAATCTTTTTTATTTCAAATGTGTGAATTTACGTATTTAAAATTGTGCTTTTTGCAAAATATTGTAAATTCAGAATCATCAGTATCAAATGGTAATCATATAATCGCTTCTCTTTCAAATTCCTTACTTAGTTTCTTGACGAGCCTATATATATATATATATATATGGCATCGATTAAAATACTAGGAGTATAAAGTTCATCAGTTTTATTTCTTTTGAATGCTCCTGAGATTGAATGTGCCATGTGTTAAAATTATAATATATAAAATGGCATTAGAAACAATTGTTGTTAATGATGAAAATCAATACGATATATTTATCATTGGGGCAGGACCCAGTGGTTTAAGTGCTGCTATTTATAGCGCTAGGAGCGGTTTAAAAACATGTTTTATTGATAAATCTACACCTGGTGGAAAAATTGTCGGATTAAAAAATATTACAAATTTTCCTGGATTTAAAAATATATCAGGAACAGAATTATCAACTAATTTATATACTCAAGCAATTGCCGCAGGAAGTAAATATATTTATGGAACTGTTGTTAATGTAGTTGAAAAATTAGGATACTTAGCTGTTTATAGCGATGACGGAAATACTTGATTTTCAAAATCAGTCATTGTATGTACTGGTACCGAAAACAAAAAAATGGAAATTCCGGGTGAATCACAATATAAAGACATAGGCATTAGCTACTGTGCAACATGTGACGGACATTTAACACATAATAAAATGACTATTGTTATTGGTGATAATGATGAGGCTGTTAGTTCAGCCATTTATTTATCTACACTAAGCAAAAATATTACATTAGTTTTTGAAAAAGATAAAATTGAAGGAAAAATTTCGTTAAAAGACTTGAAAAACAAAGGAATTACTGTACTTTTAAATAAAACACCAGTTGAAGTATTTGGTGACACATATAATTTAAAAGGTTTAAAAATTAGAGATAAATCAAATTCGTCTATAGAAGAAATTAAAGCTGATTTTATCTTTGTTTTTTATGGTTATGTTGCTTCAACTGATTTTTTAAAAGATTTCCCTATTATGAAAAATGGGGTTATTAGCATTAATTCTGATAAATCAACAAAAATTAAAGGCTTATTTGCGGCAGGTGATGTAAGCAAAAATGAAAATAGACAAATTATTACAGCGGTTAATGATGGGGCTATCGCGGCAATGAGCGCCATTGCTTTTGTAGAAAAAAAATAATTATAATATATATATATTATGGTGGATTGAAATGTAGGTTGAGTGTTAAACACAATTATCATTGTAATTTTTATATTCGCCACTATTTTTTTATCAAGTTTATTATCAAATTTCGTCACTCAAATTGGTAATAAAACAAAAATCCCCTCAACAATTTTATTTGGTGTCATACTGGGAGTTGTAGCTTCTTTACCAGAATTTTTTATTGCGATCCTCGGGGTGCTCACATTTGATGAAACAAACGCAGAAGGAATGGGCCAAAAATATTATTTTTTTGAATTAATAAATGCTGGGCTGCTTTCATTTTTATTATTATTTTTCGGATTGCTAATGCTGAGAAAACAGTTAAATGAAATTCGATTTTCAAAGCCAGTAGTGATTAATTCAACTTGTATTTTTATTATGCTTTTTTCTTTAGTTGTTTGTTTGTTTTTTAATCCTCCTCTAGCTTTTTGAATTACTTCCCCTTTGAGTATAGTCATTTATGCAACCTGTATTTATTTTATGTGTCGAAAGAAAAAGGAAAGTGCTGTAAAAGAGCACCATTTTAGTACTAATATGACTAAAACAGGAGTTGGAGCGCAAGCAACACTGTCAACATTAATTATTAGTTCAGTTGGAATAATTATTGCATTAATAGCTATATGTTTTGTACTCATTAAGGCAGTGGAACAAGTTGTTAAGTATTTTCCGGAAAATGGTAAATTAGATTTTACAGGTGAACTTATTCTTGGCTTGGTTAGCGCATTACCAGAGGTTGTAATCGTTATAAATTTAATAAAATTAAAAAATATCAATGGATTAATTGCGGATATTCTTGGATCATTATTATTTACAATGTTCACAATAGCAATTGTTGATTTTATCAATACAGATGCCACACAAAATTATGCTAGTGGCAATTTTGCTATGTTTTCTCTATACACTATGCTTATTTTCTCCTTATTACTTTTATTTTCTCTAATTTTAAATAAATTTTGAAAATCAGAAAATCGTTTAGTTGTGCACAGAATTATTAATGGAATATTAATCGCGAGTGTAGCTTTGTATTTTGCTTATGTTATTTTCATTTATATTGTATCATAAAAAAAATATAATTAAATTAATATGTATATTAATTTAATAAATCATTCAAATTATTCATTAATGAATTCTTGTTTAACAATTGATGATATTATTAACTTTGCTATTGAAAATAACCAAAAATATGTCGCGCTAGTTGATGTTAATACGATGTTTGGTACAATTGATTTTTATAATAAAGCTCTAAAAAAAAAATTAAAACCTATTATTGGATTACAGATTAACTATCAAAACAATAAATTAGTAATTATTCCGAAAAATAAGATAGGATTAAGTGATACTTACAAAATTTCATCCTTGATAAATTCAAATAAATTTTTTGACTTATCTAAATATATTGGTCAATGCTATTTGATAAATTTAGACAATAATGAGATTGATTTATTAAAATCTTCTTGTCTAAAATATTTTACCATCTCTAAAATTAACCCAATCGCTGTTAAGGAAAATTTTTATGCAAATGGAGGTGATAAAGTTATTTTAAAAGCTCTAAGCGCTATTAAAGAAGGAAAAAAATTAAGTGATTATGAAAATAATAACAATTTTGATAATTCAAATATGTTGAGTGATGATCAAGCGAAAAACATATTTTCGAGTGAGTCAATTAATAATTTGTAATCAATGATTGAGACAATTGACATTTTAATTGAACAACAAAAAAAAATAAATTTTGTTAAATTCAACGAATCAATTGATTCTAAAACTTTATTAAATCAAATGGTTATGGATGGTTTAAAAAAAAGAAAAATAAAAAATGATGAAATCTATCTAACAAGAGCAAATACCGAGTTAGATGTTATTAACAAAATGAACCTTAATGATTATTTTTTGGTTGTGCAAGATTATGTTAATTATGCAAAAAAAAACAATATCTATGTAGGACCAGGAAGAGGAAGCGCAGCCGGAAGTTTAGTTTCTTTTTTATTAAATATTACAGGGATTGATCCAATTGCTAATGATTTAATTTTTGAAAGATTTTTAAATGAAGAACGTGAAACTATGCCAGATATTGATGTTGATTTTGAGGATGACCAAAGATATAAGGTCATAGAATATATTTTTGATAAATATACCAATGCACGAACATCATATATTATTACATTCCAAAGAATGAAAGCAAAGATGGCTCTAACTGATGTTGGAAGAATATTAGAAATTGATCTCAAAATTATTAAAATGATTACTGGGTTATTTGGTGTTCAATATGAAACCGACATCATGGGTGCTGTTAAAAAAAATTTGAAAATAAAAGAATATTATGACAAATACCCTCAATTATTTAATATTGCTAGCAAGATAATCAATTTTCCAAGGAGTATCGGAATCCATCCGGCCGGAATTATTCTTTGTGGCGAAGAGATTACCAATATTTTACCAACCATAATGATTGATGAAAAAATTATTACTCAATTTGAGGCTGAACATATGGAACCATTAGGATTAATCAAGATGGATATATTAGGGCTAAGCAATCTAACAATTATTAAAGAAATTATTAATTTAATAAAAGAAAACAAATCATATGAATTGAAATTGGAAGATATTGAAATTGATAACGAAAATGTTTTAAAACAAATGAGCAATGGTGACACTGTTGGTATTTTTCAATTAGAAAGTAATGGCATGACCAATTTAATTAGGAAATTAAAACCTAAAAATGTAGAAGAAATATCACAAGTTTTAGCCTTATTTAGACCTGGTCCCATGGAAAATATAAAAGTTTTCTTAGAAAACAAAAATGCTCCTAATAATATACAATATATCAACCAACAATTTGAAAAGGTTTTAAAAAAAACATACAATATCGTTGTCTATCAAGAACAAATGATGGAACTAATTAAAATTATTTGCAATTATTCATATGCAAAAGCTGATATTTTTAGAAGAATAATTTCTAAGAAAAAAATTGATCAATTAGCATTATTGAAGAAGGATTTTATAAATGATGCAATTAAAAATAACTATAGTGAGGAACAATCCAATAAAATCTTCTCATATATCGAGTCATTTGCTGATTACGGATTCAATCATTCACATTCGTTATCATACGCATATATATCATATTGGATGGCATATCTAAAATATTACTACCCCTTAGAATTTATCACGGTCTTACTAACCAATAATAATTCCAATGTTGATAAAGTTAATCAATATATAGAAGAGGCAAAATCATTAAGCCTTAAAGTTTTACCGCCATCAATTAAATTATCGAAAGAAGAATTTATCATCAAGAATGATGCTATTATTTTTGGACTAAACGCAATTAAGGGATTTGGTATTAGTAAAACACAACAAATTTTGGAATTGAGGAAAAAATATGATTTTAAAAATTACAATCAAACCATTTCTGTATTTGCGAAAAACAATATTGGCATTTCTACTATACAATTATTAATCAAATCTGGTACATTTGATGAATTGCTAGAAAATAAAAGTAGATTTTTTTTGCTCAATAATTTAGAAAATATTTACAATGCAAGTAAATTATTAACAGAGGATGGCAATTTTATTATCAATCCTCAATTGGATAATTCCGAGCCAACAAAAGAAATATTAGAAGAACTAAAGATTGAACAATTTAATTTGTTAGGCTTTGATTTTTCTATTAATCAAAAGCAAGTAGTGCTTGATGAATATAGGGGAAACAATAATTTAGTTAATTTGGCGTTTGCGTCAATGAATGAGGGTAAACACAAAGTGCTAGCGAAAATAGTTAGCATTAAGCATATAAATACAAAATACGGGGCTGAAATGGCCTTCATTAATGCTAGTGATGAAAGTAAAACGATTAGAATAACTATTTGACCGCCAGTTTACAAAAGAATACATGAGATTATTAAGGAAAATGGAATATTTATTTTCACCATTTCTAATGAAGAAAAAGGAATGATAGGACTTGATGCTAATAAATATATTTAAACTGCAACTTGAATGGTTTTATTAGCTGATGATTTTCTCATAATATTTTTTTTAATCTCATTAATAACGTTGGGAATCAATGGCAATAAAACAATTAGCAACCAAATATAGGGATTGTATATTAATTTTTTATCAACCTTATCCATACCAACAATAATATTTAATCCGGGGATAAATATCATTGCGAATAACAATAATATTGATATGCTACATGCTAATCATAGACTTGAATAAATTTTCCCTTGATTACTAAATACACTCTCTTTTTTACTTACATATGTTAAAGAAAGCAATAACCTTGATAGCGATAATGAAATAAAACAAAAAATATTCATTGTGCTTTCATTTTTAACATTGAAACCAAAATATGAAATTAAAAATACTGAAGAAACAGTAACAAAAATTGCTAGACTATTAATTAACACTTCAACTAGCAGACTTTTATCCAATAACTTAGCATTCTTGTTCGCCTTATCTTTCATTACACCAAAATCATTTGCATTTAGACCAATAAAGATACAAGGCAATGTGTCTGTTACCAAATCTAATAATAGCCGTTGTGTAATATTGATAGGATTGATACCAAACACGTAAGTAAATATAAATATAAACAATGCTGTTGCTAAATTTGTTGATAAAATAAATGAAATAACATTTCTGATATTTCGTGTAATAATTCTACCGTCATTGATGGCAGTTTTGATTGTAGTGAAATTATCATCTAATAATAATATTCCAGCAGCTCCTTTTGCTACATCAGTCCCACTAATACCCATGGCAATGCCGACATTCGCTTCTTTGAGCGCTGGTGCATCATTAGTGCCGTCGCCAGTCATTCCAACTATTTCATTATTATTCTTAAATGCTTTGACAATTCTCAATTTATTATCAGGACTAACTCTCGCATACACACTACAAGATTTAACAGCAACTTGTAATTGTTCATCATTTAAACTATCGATTTGAATTCCAGTCAATGTTGTATTATCATTTTCTTCAACAATGCCCAAATTATGAGCAATCGCAAGGGCAGTAATTTGATGATCACCTGTAATCATAGCGACTCTAACACCAGCATCATGACAGGATTTAACAGCTCCAAAAACCTCAGGTCTTGGTGGATCTATCATGCCCACTAATCCCATAAACGTCATTGATGTTTCATAATTTGAATCTTTTTTTGGAGCATCTTTAAATTCGCTAGACGCCATGCCTAAGACTCTTAAAGCTTTTGAAGAAAGCTTATCTAAATATGTTTTAATTAAATTTTTATCTTTTTGAGTAATTTTTCTCACACCTGTTTTAGTCTGAATCATACTACATAATTCTAAAATTGATTCAGCCGATCCCTTCGTAAATGAAATATATCCACGTTTTGTTTTGTATACAGTAGTCATTCTTTTTCTATCGCTATCAAATGGTTGTTCATAAACTCTTTTATATTTATTCCTTGTTTTGTTGATACCAAAGTCTACATTTTCGCCTAACACTATTAATGCTGCCTCAGTTGGATCACCAATAAACTTACTTTTATCATTGCTATCAATTTCAGCATTATTACAAAACATACACACGGCAAGTAAGTGTTTATATCTCCTAAATTCCTTAAGCATTTGACTAGGGTTCTTTGTTGCTTCTTTAACTATATCATCATAGTCACAAATGTCGGTAACAGTCATTTTATTTAATGTAAGTGTTCCTGTTTTGTCTGTGCAAATTACAGTGGCATTGCCGATTGTTTCGACAATAGTCAATTCCTTGCACAAGGCATTTTTTTTAGCCATTTTGCTGACGCTAACTGATAAAACAACAGTTGTAGTTACAGGTAATGCCACCGGAACTAACGAAATGGCTAAAGCAACAGTTGCAACAATTGTATCTAGTTCAACCCAAAACTTGTAAGGTGGAATAATTCCAAGATTAAAAAAATCAGGATATATGTGAGCGAAATATAAAACAATGTTTAACACGATCATTAATGCTAGTAAGCTAAAAGCAAAGATTGTTAATATTTTTGTTAAATTATTGATTTTTTTCTTGAGCGGTGGTAAATCCTTATTTTTATTAGAAGTTCGTAGAAGAACTGCTATTTTACCTATCTCTGTTTTAAGTCCAATTGCACAAACAATGCCTATTCCACTTCCATATGTAACAATTGTTGAACTAAAAGCATAATTAACGCGATCACCTAGAGCGGTTTTTTCATCTATATTCTTGGTAGCATCTTTTTCAACAGACAAAGATTCACCAGTCAATGCAGATTCATCGATTTTTAACGAGTTAGTCTCATATAATCTTAAATCAGCAGGAACGATACAACCTTCTTCTAGTAAAACAATATCACCAACAACCAAATCTTTGGTTGCAATAATTTGTTGTTTTCCATCTCTAATAACTTTGGCGACAGGACTACTACTTTTTTGTAATGCCTCTAGAGCTTTTTCTGCTTTTAATTCTTGCAAGGTAGCTAACCCAATATTAACAAATACAATAACAAAAATTACAATACCTTGAATTAAATGATCTAATCGGTTTTCCTCTGGTAGAAAATCAAGACAAATAAAATCAACAATAGCAATAATTGAAAGCATGATGTTGAGCAAATCCTTAAATTGAAGAAAAAGAATTTTGTATCATGCATTTCCTTTATTTTTTTTAATTTCATTTTCTCCATATTTAAGTGATCGTTCTTTTGCATCAATGGCAGTCAAACCATTTTTGGTATTGGTTTGTACTTGATCAATATATTTATCAATGGTTAGGTTCTTTTTAATTTCATCAAGATATATATTTTTCGTGATTACTTGTTCCTTTGAACCCATAAAATATTAAATAACAAGCCTTCCTTGTTTTTTAAGAGTTTTTAAAGTTCTTGCAGAAACCTTAACTTTTTTTATTTCACTTCCATCCTTTATTTTAGCAGACTGCAAATTCAATCTAAAACTTCTTCTGCTATGATTCATAGAAAAACTACGAGTATTCCCCATCATGGCTTTCTTGCCAGTTATTGCATCTCTTCTACTCATAATATATATTATAATTATATATAGTAGAATAATATGGAAAGCAAAAATGTCCTAATTGATGAACTAAAAAATTTATTAAAAAACGCAAAGAATGAAACTCAAGCTATTGAAATAAAAAATATTTTTAACAAAACCAAACTGAATCCACTATACGCTAAATTAAAAGAAAAAGCTGACAAGGAAAAAAATATTTTCGGCAAATTAATTAATGAAATTAAAATAGAGTCAAATGAAATTATTGAGCAAAAAATTAATTATTTTAAATCATTGGAAGAAAAAAATAATCATATTGTAAATTATGATATTTCAATTAACACAACAAATTTAGAAAAAGGTGCTTTAAATCCTATCTCATTGGTTATTCAAGATATTTTAGGTTATTTTGAAAGTTTGAATTTCACAATTCAAAGTGGCGAAGAGGTAATGAGCATCAAATATAATTTTGATAATTTAAATATTCCCTTGACTCACCCAACACGAGAGGCAAGCGAAACATTTTATACTGATGATGGGTGGAGTCTAAGAACACAAAATACTGCAAGTTCCGCACAATTTATGGACAATAATCAAGATGAAGAAATTAAGGTTGCAAATTTTGGTTATGTTTATCGAAACGATGAAGATGATGCTACTCACAGCCATCAATTTAACCAAGTTGATTTTATTTGAATTAAAAAAGGTATCAATGTAAAAAATTTAAAATGAGTAATTAATGGATTTGTTAAACATTTATTTGGTGAGGCAACAAAGACAAGGTTTAGACTAAGTAATTTTCCTTTTACTGAACCTAGTTTCGAAGTAGATGCATCTTGTCCATTTTGTGATGGTAAAGGTTGCAATAAATGCAAACAAAGTGGATGAATTGAATTATTAGGAGCCGGTATTTTTAGAGAGAAAGAAGTATTAAGTATGGCAAAAATTAAAAATAAAACTGGGATTGCTGCAGGCATGGGAATAGAAAGAATGGCAATGATCAAATATGGTATAAGTGATATTAGAGATTTATATAATAATAATTTTAAGTTTTTGAAACAGTTTGTGGAATAATTTAAAATTAAATAGCACTACAAAATCCCCCCCCCCCGGTATATAATTTAGCTATGAATAAGACAAAAATTGGATTTAGTTTATTAGGAATTGCTCTAATTGGGGGGGGATTGCCTTTTCAGCTGGTTTAAGTGGTTGTAGTAAACCACAAATTTCCTATGATTTATGTGATTTGAAAGCCGGAAATAATATTAAAAATATGGTTATAACCTTTGATATGAGTGTTGATTGAGTTACCTTGTTTTCGGCAGGTACTACTAAACAGTTAAAGTTATTACCCAGTGAAAGCTACGGCCATGGTTTAGGGTTTCAAGCGAGTTTTGGAGACTTTCCTTGAGACTTTATTGGGATGTCTGATACTAGCACGGAAACTGATAATAATACTCTTTATAGTTCACAAAGTGTTGGGTGGAAAACTAACACACATTATTTTTTGCTAGACGATTATACCAGTAACGTATATTTGTCGGTTAGTAGTGATGGAACAACTTGAACACCACTAGATAATTTATTATTTCTATCTGACTTGGGATTAAGAAGTTGAGCAACTATTTCCTCTATATAATTTTATTATGGTGCCGTAGCCAAGTGGTAAGGTCCGAAGCTGCAACCTTCGTATTCGTTGGTTCAAATCCAATCGGCACCTCCACTAAATTTTGGCAAGATTTTTTTTAATAATTTTAGCTGTTTCATCAAAAGAATTATCAAAATAATTTTCATTTACCAATACAGCAACATCATAGCCTGTTTTAGGAGAACTAATTAGTATGTTTTTAATTTGTCTTCTAATTTTATTTCTCACAACTGCACTTTTATATTTTTTTTTTGCAATGACTATAACAAATCTCATTATTTTACTTTTATTTGGCAGAAAAATAAATTTTAAAACACTACTATATAAATTTTTACCATGCTTAAATAAAAAATCTAATTGCTTTTTGCTTTTAAGACTTTCTAGATTTTTACCTTTCATCCGAAACCGTTAATTTTTTTCTGCCCTTTAATCTTCTTCTGGCAAGAACATGTCTACCATTTTTTGTACTCATTCTATTTAAAAATCCATGCTTCTTGCCCCTTTTAGATTTATTTCTTTGTAATGTTCGTTTCATATTTATATTATACCAATATAATTTATATGATGGAAAATATTTTAGATTTTCAAGTTTTAGAAATAAAATTTAATAAGGCAAAAAATATTTTAAAAAATAAAATAAATGATGATAAATTTTTTACCACATTTGTTAGTGGTTTAACCATTAAAAAAGTTAATGTAAAAGATATCTATATTGATTTTAATAATGTTTACGCTAAGAATGAATTTGGTGCCAAATGATTATCATTATTCAATCAAATTTTTAACAATATTTGTGGTGAAGATTACAGAATAGTTATTGAGTCATTGATAACCCACGGGATTACAGCAAATATTGATCATAACAGAATGTTTATTGGCTCTTTTAACTCAGATGTTATTGGCAAGAGTGATAACATTTTAAATGGAAAAAATAAAATATTGTTTTTCCAAGGTTCAATAGGCAGTGGCAGAACTACCATTATAAACCATTTGGCTGTAAAGTATAAGGATAAAAAAATATTAGTCATTGAAAGTAATGAAATTAGTGATAAAATTTTTATTTTGCTTGCGAATGATAAAAACAAAAGCATTGAAAGTATAAAAAATAATTTATTTAATTATGAGATTATTTTGTTTGATAATTTGGAATATTTTATTAATAAACCTAAATTCTGTGAGTTATTATTTAATTTATTTAAGGAATTAAATGCTGCGAATAAGAAAATAATTATTTCAAGTTCCAATACTGTTGATTTTAAAAAAATAAATCAAGAATTTTATTCGTATATTACAAATGATTTAATTAGTGAAATTAACAAACCAAGTTTAAATGAACTTAAAACAATCAGCGTGTTTTTTGTTAAATCATTGAATAATAAAATAAATTTTACAGATGAGGCACTAGATTTTTTAGCCACACGAAATGGCAATGGTAATTTGCGAAAATTAAAGAGTGATATATCATCAATTCTATTTTACACCAACGAAGGCAATGGAACAATTACTGTAAATGATGTTAAAAAATATATCGAAATGCCCATTAAGGGAAAAAATAATACTCTTATTGTTGATCCAAATAAAATTATTTCATCCATTTGCTCATATTTTAAGATCGATGAAAATGAAGTGAAATCCCCGCAAAGGAATAAATACATCGTGAATATTAGAAATATATGCATGTATGGGCTAAATAAAAAATATCATCTGACATTAAAAAATATTGGTAGTCACTTTTCAAATAAATCGCATTCCAATGTAAAAAGATCAGTAGATTTAGTACAAAATCGGGCGGAGAAAAATGATCAATTTGCAAAGGAGATAGAATTATTATTTAAAAATTTATAATGAAAATTTATTCGCAGAAAAATTTTTGAACAAAAAAATGAATCATTTGCGCCATTGTTTTTATTTCATTTTTATTCTTTCTAATAATTTGATTATTATTTGGTCAATTTGATTTACTTAATATGCATTGATTGATAGGAGTGGATGGCGTAATATGGAAGGGGTATGTGACCACGCAAAACATTAATTGACTAAATGAAACATACAGCTTGAATCTGACAAGTGATAATGTTGGTGAGTACATTCAAGTCATTAATAATAGCAGCGTTATTTTTAATTTAAATATTTTATGAATATTATTGTCCATTCTATTACTATTATTAATCCTGACAATTATTTTGAAATTAACAAAAATTATTAATTATGATTCATTCCCTTTAATTTTTGCATCAAATATTTCATTCTTCATTTTTTTCTTTATTGATTTGATGCCAGGATTAAATAATGAAATTTTAAGAAATTTTGTGATAATAGGAATTTGATCCATTGTATGATTATCATTATTTTTCATGTTAACGGGAATATTTAATAAAATTGTTATTAGCAATGTAAATTCATTTACCTTAAAAAAAGAATATGAAAATGAAGTGGAAGATATAAGAGAAAATGATGAAAAAATTAAAAAAATGCTTGAGAAAAAACAAGAATATATTGAAAAATAATGTATCCTCTTCTAAAAGATTAAAGTTGGTTTGATTTTTTATTCACTAACACCTACCCCACGGGGGGGGGCATTTTTATTATATAATAATAATATAGAGATGAAATCGCTATTAAAGAAAAACAAAAAGTTAATTATAGCAATGTCAGCAGTTATTGCTGGTAC
>JAITPC010000020.1 GCA_031289655.1 Mycoplasmataceae bacterium | reverse complement strand
TGTTTATAAAATTGAGGTGATTGCGATAAAAAAGCTTTTTTATCAAAATAATTGGCTATTTCAAATACTTCACTGCCGCTTTCACTAGCAGTCGCAATTAATTCTGGTGGATGAATCTCGATGAAGTTTTGTTTAGCTAATCATTCACGCATTACATGTGTAATGTATGTTTGGATTTTAAAAATGAACTGATTTTTTTCACTTCTTAAATCAATTCAACGATAATCAATTTTTTGATCAATCAAACTTGTATCATCTAGTGGTAATGGGGAAGAAGAAAGTGATTCGAGTTTAATGTATTCGGGAATAAATTCTTGCGCATTGAGTTTAACATTTTGGTTTCCTACTAAAGTGCCTTTAATTGTTAAAACAGATTGAACAGTTAAAATCTCCAGTAAACTAGCAAATTTTGGATTTTTATCTTTTAAGATAGTTATTTGAATCAATCCTGTAATATCTTTTATGATTAAAAAGCAAATATTTTGTTTATCTCTAATATTTTCCACAAAACCTTGAATTATTTGTTTTTTATTTAATTTAAGTTTTGTTATATTAGTAATCATTTAAATTTTATATTTTTAGTTCTAAGTAAAGTTTAATAAAATTATATATATAATATTGTGTGTTAAAAAAAGTAAGCACCACAAAATTAAAATATATGTATATAATACATATATAATGGCTTTAATCAGGAAAAACAAAAAGTTAATTGTAGCAATGTCAGCGGCAATTGTTGGTACTGCTGGAATTGCATCCTCAATAATTATTACAGATAAGCACCAATCAGTTGAGGAGAAATTAACTTCAGCCATTGAAAATGTTACCAATGACCAAATCTTAAAACTTGAACAACAGTTGCAACGTGTTAGTCCAATTAATTATGAAAATTATTTGTCTTGATCTTCAACAAAGGCCGATGATGTACCCCCCCCAGAAGAGTCCAACCCTAATAAACCTGGAACCGAACCTAGTATGCCTGATTTTGATTCCCAAATGGCTAGTGAATTAATTGAAAGAACTAATCAAGAAAAATATTCTTATTTAATGGCTATTTCTGCAGAATATTCATTGGGATTGGTTAGCTGAGGTATTATGTTGTCTGATGAAGATTTTTTGTCCAACACAACTCTAGAAATAATTGAAGGCTTAAAAAATGCTGCTGAACAAAATCTTACAATGAATGAATTTGAGGAAATTGGTGGAGACGTTATCCTTTTAAAAAAAAGTATGAATCAATATGGCATGATAAAAGAATTTCAACAAATTTCTAGTGGTAATCAGTTTGAATTTGATGCAAGACCCACTAGTGAAAATCTTGAAAAATCTTCAAATCCATTTGAATATGATGGGAGTTCTTATAAAATTTATAATTTAGATCTTCTTGACTCCGAAGGTAATGAATTTATTCATAGTAGAAAAGTAAATGATAACTATGAAAACTTTATTCCGTTTTGTGTGATGTTAGAAACTCAAAATAATGAACCTGTTTATACGTTGTCTGACGATCATAAACAATTTGAATATAAAGCGCAAATTGTATTAGTTGATAAAAAATTTATTGACAGTGGTACTGTCCGAAATGTGATGATGGAAAATGGAAACTGGAAATCAATCGGTTTTAGTGAACAAATGTCCTCTAGAGATTATTTTATGACTATTTCTAGCAACATCATTCATGATATTACTAAGGCTAAGGAATTTAAATATGAAACATTTAAAGAATTATTTGGTTTTGATTATGATGAATTATTTAAGGTTCAATCCTTAGGCGATATTCATATTGAACAGAAACCAACAGATAAAGCACTCTCCCAACAAGATGATATTCGTTATGAAACTACCTTTTTTGAAAGTAATACTGTTTCAAAATTTAGCAATGATCCAGAAGAAAAATTTTATTATTGCGGTGATGCCGGTTGAGCTAATAATTATCCCGCTGGTTACTTAAATGATGCTGATGCTAGTGAAGCCTTGAATATAAATATTACATGGAATGGCGGAGTCGGTTTAGTTCCATTCTATGAAAGAGTTGGATTAAATCCAGCAGGAGTTACTCTTGAAGAATTTAACACTAGATTAAATGAAATTTACCCTGGTTTTGGATATAAAGTTAGTGTCGTTGTTGATTATTCAGGAGACAAATTGGTTCCCAAAGCTATTCTTGGACTTGTACCAACATTTGTCAATTATAAAGGTCAGGTAGATGCGGTTGTTAAGGATTATTTGGGCACCGATGCCAAACCAGATGAAAAACGAGTTGTCACTTACGGTAGTGGAAGTTTAGCATTACATTGGAATAATGAAAATTTAATGAACGTTTGGTCTGCTGAAGTAAACCTAAATGCTGTTAATATTATTTCAGCTATGAATGTCTTGGTCAAAGATGTTTCAGCTGCTCAAGGGAATTTTACAAAACTTGCTGATACCAGTTTGACTATTGGTGTTTTAAAGAACACTATGGCTGGTTTAATGGGTATTCAGGCTTTGATTGATATGGCTCTGGCGTGTTCTTATTTCACCTTAGGAATGTGGCCAATGTTTGCACTTCAGCTTGCTTTTGTTGCCATGGATACATCGAGTGCAATTTTTCTTTTCTTGGATGCTATTGAAAACTATAAAATGAATGATAAGTATACTCTTCTCTTAGACACAATCCCTACTATCGCTTCAAAAAATGGTCTTGTTTCTCAAGAATCAATCAATAAATTGAGCGATCATATTGATGTGTACCAAAGTTCTCGTACTTCCCAAGAAATTCTTGAGAGTGCCGCAATTGTTAACAATGATGCTAGTGCAATGCTTAAAACACTGGAAATTGCTAAATATTCTGATTTTGTTGCGAAAATGTGTGAAATATGTGAACTTGAAGTAGATAAAAGTGCTTTTAAAGGAAACCTTTATTTGCCTGATGCTAGTGATGTTAATAATTCACTTGTTTTTGCTACTTTAAATATGTTTATAACCAATTCAATATTACTATATTTAACATGTACACCATTAGCATTACTCCCAGTAACCGAGGAGGAATATAGTCAATCTACAGTGGCATATGTAACGAAGATAAAAACGCTTGCATCGCAACAAACAGTGAAGATTATGCAACGTTTACTTTTTACTAAGGATAATGATTTTTTTAATGATCCTAATATGACTGAAAAAGTAATAAATTATTTCATTAAAACTGCTTCGCAATTGAAAGGAAACGAAATACCAACAGGTGTATTCGGCGGGGCTGCTGGCATGATAATGAGGATTGTTTCACCCCCTGGGGCGAAACTTCGTAGTTTTTTAAGCTTTGCAAAATTCGCTAGCACTTGAACAATAATAAATAATCTTCTTCAAGCTGCTTTAATATTAGTTATTGCTCATTTTCGTCATAATGCGAACCAGATAATAGAAGGTTTGGCTGAAATCATGACGGGAGAAAGACCTGATTTTGATAATTGATTTACTGAGTTATTAAAATAGTTTAACTAAATTTCTATTTAATATCTAATGTTAATGTGTCATGGAATGGATTTTATATTGTTACTATCCATATAAATATGATATAAATGTAATAAAGATATTTTGTCTTCCATAATTAATATATCCATTATTCATTCCGTATTCAAAATTCGTAATGTCTAAACAATAAAAATCATATAAATAATAATCATTTTCTTTTAATGATTGTTCAGTAATGTAAATTTTGTAATCTATGTCTTTATATGTTAAAATCAACTGTTGGTTAACATTTTTAATATATTTCTTGTCATTTTCCCTGACTATTAAATAACTAGCATTTTCGTATTGATAAAAAACACATGTTTTAATATTGTCTATTTTCATGAGTAAAATACAAAATAATAAAATTGCCAAACATATTACTAAATAAATTACGATATTTTTTATAAGCCCCATACATAATAGTATGTGCAAAAAAGTATCAAGTGACTAACTTTTTTTAGAAAAATGTTAATTTTGCCATTACAAAATATTTTTTTAAAAAATAATAAAAAATTCTTTTTTAGCACAATTAAGTGATTTTTATTTAATCTCACCACTGTGGGAGTAATTGGTTCAGTAATTATTTGTGGTGTGAAATTAAATTTTATTTTTTAAATCCTTAATCTCTTTTAAAATTATTCATATTTGTTCCTTAATTTCACTAACTTGATCCTTAATTTCATCTATTTTAGCATTTAGTCTAATTTCAACTTTATCAATCTTCTCATCTAAATATTTGCAATAACTTTGTCAAGTATTAAATTTTGTATTTGTCTTGTTCATCTGTTCATTATTTATTATACTAAGTTGAACTTTGATCATAGTTTTCTTAGTATATTCATATAGATGAACATTCTCATTCGAATTAATATTATTGACAAGGATTAGTTTTATTTCATTTAGTGAGAGATTAGCAAAACAATAAAGTTCACTATTAGAAACTTTAATGGATTTAATTTTATTGTTACTCAATGTTTTCTTTACTTTGTTGATATTAAGTTCTGAGTTTGTTTGTAACTGTAATAAAAATGTCATAATTTGACATGGGAAAAGGATTTTTTAAATATTAAAAATTTGAGATTAAATTTGTTTATCCTTAAACTTTTTTAGTTTTAATACTTTTAATTATTGCTAGAATTATTAAAATAACTCCAACGAGGGTTGCGATGCCGCCAATTCCCAATGTAATTCACCCAATTCAAGCGAATGCAACATGAATTCCTGAAAGAACTGTACCAACGACTATTAAGGAAATGCCAACAACCAATATAACAACTGCTACAATCCAAGTCACAATTGTTGTAGCACCCTTTAAAACGTTTCCTAGTTTAGCCATTTTTAATATTATATGGTCAAATTATGTCCATCATAATACAAAATTATCATTATATTTAAAATATAATATATCTATCTTAGATGAAATATAAATTTGGTTTTAATACGAAAATCAAAAATAATCTCATTTTAAATAAAGGTTTAAGCGAAAAAGTCGTTAGGCAAATTTCAAAAATTAAATCCGAGCCCAAATGAATGCTAAATTTTAGATTAAATTCATACAAAATATTTAAAAAATTAAAAAATCCAGCATGAGGTCCTAGTTTAGTATTCATTAACTTTGATGAATATTATTATTTTTCTCAGCCAATAAAAGACGAACAAAAAGAGTGGAAAAATCTTCCCCAAAGTATAAAAAATACTTTTAATAAGCTAAAAGTTCCTGAAATTGAAGCCAAGATTTTAAGCGGAATTAACAATCAATTTGATTCCAAATCAATTTATCACAATATTGTTAAAGAATTTGAACAAAAAGGCGTGATTTTTTGTAGCATAGATGAAGCGATAAAAAAACACTCTAAAATTGTTAAAAAATATTTTGCTAAATTGGTTTGTAATAATGACAATAAATATGCAGCATTGAATTCTTGTGTGTGGAGTGGTGGAAGTTTTTTGTATGTTCCTAAAAATGTTAAGATTGATAAACCATTGCAATCTTATTTTAGGATTAATACTAAATCCGTTGGTCAATTTGAAAGAACCCTGATTATTATCGAAGAAAACAGTGAAGCAACATATATGGAAGGATGTACCGCTCCAATTTATGATAAGAATAATTTGCATGCAGCAGTTGTTGAAGTTTTTGTTAACAAAAATGCTAGGTTTAGATATTCAACTATTCAAAATTGAAGCACCAATGTCTTAAATCTTGTCACTAAAAGAGCGATAGTATCAGAAAATGGATACATTGAATGAATTGATGGCAATATTGGTAGCGGTTTAAATATGAAATATCCCTCTACAATTCTTATGGGGAACAATTCGGCCGGTAAATGCATTTCGGTTGCCACGAGTGGCAAAAACATGATACAAGATACCGGAGCGAAAATGATTCATATTGGTAAAAACACTAGGAGTTCAATTATTTCCAAATCAATTGCTACCAATGGTGGAACTTGCAACTATCGTGGTTTAATTAAAATAACTAGTCAAGCTAGCGAAAGCTTTAGCGAGGTTATTTGCGATTCGTTAATATTGGATGACAAGTCCAAATCTGATACAATACCCAATGAATCAATTTATAACAACACATCATTTATAAAGCATGAAGCTAAAGTTAGTGAAATGGATAAGGAAATATTATTTTACTTAAATAGTCGTGGAATCGAGGAAAAGGAAGCTAAACATTTATTTTCATTGGGTTTTATCCAACCATTTATTAAGGAATTGCCGCTTGAATATGCAGTTGAGTTAAATAGATTACTGAAAACAATAATTTAATGACCGGCATAATATAATTATTTTAAATGATTTATATAAAATCTAGTAGGGAAATAGAGGGTATTAAAAAAGCCTGTGCAATTTGAAAAAAAGTTAAGGAAGTTATAACTAAGAAAGTTCATATTGGAATGACAACTAATGAATTGGACAAAATTGCACTAGATGTTATAACACAAAATAATGCCACTCCGACTTTCTTAAATTATGGAGGATTTCCTAAAAATATTTGTATTTCTATTAATGAAGAATTAATACATGGTATTCCTAGCAGTCGGAAAATCAAGAATGGTGATATGATTACTTTTGATGTTGGAGTAACATATATGAAATATATTTGTGATAGTGCATTTACTGTCATTCTTGGAATTAATAAAGAAGCACAGAAAATTAATGATGCTACTTATGAATGTTTGATTGAGTCAATTAAGGAAATCAAACCAGATAATGTGACAGGGGATATTAGCAACAAGATTGAAAATATTGCTAAGACAAATCATTATGAAGTAATTAAGGATTATTCTGGGCATGGATGTGGAATTAAACTTCATGAAGATCCACAAATTTCGTGTTTTGGCGACAAGCATAGCGGAACAAAATTAAAACCCGGAATGATTCTTTGCATCGAGCCAATGCTAATGACCGATAGCGATGAATATTACACTGAATCCAATAATACGGTTGTTGCAAGGAATCATAAATTAACGTGTCATTGAGAACATATGGTTCTTGTTACAGAAACAGGATATGAAATTCTTACTCAATAAAAGCAATTATGAATGGATAATTTTGAATGTCAGTATCATAAATTTCTAAATTATCAACTTTGTATTCTTTTTCAAGGAATTCTTTTAGTTCCTTGAATTGTGCCTTAGTTGTTTCATCTCCACCAAATACTAAAATATCATCAAATTTTTTGCTTCTACCAGTCATTTTTTTAATGGTATCAGCAGTTAATGATAATAAATCAAAATTAGCATTAATGATTTTTTTATCCATGATGCCGATATATTGCCCCCTTTTGACTTTGATTGAATTAAAGATACCATCTTTTATTGATTTTGATATTTTAAGAACATTAGCACTTTTAATTTCCTTCCAAAGGGTTTTAATATTTTCCTTGTATGATGCTTCATGATTAAACAATAGTGCCAAATAGTATGAATTAGCAACTGAGCGTGTATTATAAATTTCTACACAAACATTCTTTGGCAACAATTCTTTTGCTTTTTGAGCTGACAATAAATAGTTGGAATCATCAAGAATTAAAATTATCTTAGAAGAATTAGTTTTTTTAAATTCTTTGAAAAAAATATCCACTGATGGATTCCCTACAATATCTGTTCTAATAAAGTTAGTAATATCAAACTTTTCATCAAATAACTCAGCAGTTTTTTTGCTTGGGACAGTAACAATAATTTTTGGCTTGTTACTAATGTTTTTAAATGCATTATTGTCATTGATTTTTTCATTCATACTCTCAAGTGTCGTTCCCGGGTTTCTTTCTAAGAATTGTAATGTCATATTTTCAACTTTTACTTTATTGAATTCACCATATTTCGAAGCAAAATCAAAAATTTTTCAAGGACTTGGCGAATGAATGTGAACTTTAACAATATTGTCGTCTACAACAGTCACAATTGAATCTCCCATTTTGTTTAATTGACTCTTAAAATATGACAAATCAAATTTAGTTTTATTTCCTTGGTTAAGCTCGACTTTCGAGCCTAAAGTCATAATAAACTCATTGCAGTAACCAAATCCTTCATTATTATCAATGAATTTTTGCTGTTTTTCATTATTGATTTTATTTTGTGAAATAGGAGGATTTTTTTCTTTATTTTCAATAACATCTTTACCAATTTCTTGATCTAGCGCTTCGTTCATCCCTTCTAAAATTCTACAAAGTCCATATCCACCAGAATCAACTACCCCTGCCTCTTTTAATTCTGGTAAAATATTAGGGGTAGTTGATAATGTTTCCTCAGCAGTTACAACAACCATATCCATTAGTTCATCAATTGTTTTTATATTATTTTTGTTTCTCAATAAAACTTCACTAATTACCCTAATAACTGTTAAAATTGTCCCTTCAACTGGGTTCATTACGGCTTTATAAGCAATTTCTTTGGCACCCTTAAAACATTCGACAATATCCTCAATGTTTATTTCTTTTTTGCTTTCAGGAATTGTCTTAAAAAAACCTTTGAATATTTGACTAGTAATAACACCTGAGTTACCACGTGCATTCATCAATAATCCACGATTAAAGTTTTTTCCGAACATGAATAAATCTTCAAAGTCTATTTCTTTAACACTATCGATACCACCCTCAAGGGTAATTTTCATATTAGTACCAGTGTCGCCATCAGGAACAGGAAAAACATTCAATTCATCAATGTATTTATATTTTTTGGCTAAGTTTTCAACACCTTTAATTAACATGTGTTTTAACAATGGAACATTAATTGATAATATTTTTTTCATTATGTTATAAAGAGTTGTTATTTGGGTTAATAACTCTTACATTAATAATTATATCTTTTTTTAAATTTTTGTATAGGTTATCGTGGATAATCATTTGCACTCTCTTGGCTATTTCAAATATGTTAATAAGATAACTAATTGGAGAAAAACAAATTGAAATAATATTGTTCTCAAAACCTATAATATGTTTTGCTTTTTTATCAACTCCTGGTATTTTTACTAAATTTTGTCTAACCATTGACAAAATAACATTATTTTTTATTTCCATATTTATTATTTATATTATATAAAGTAGAGATTTTTTAACTCAAATTAATTGTAAGGTTTGGAAATATCATTTTTGAAATTGTAAAATTAGCTTGATCCACTGCATCAGAACATTTAATAGTTATATCGTAGTGCGGAGATTCGTCAGTGATTGTTATCATATAAGAATCTAAATAATCATCTTTAATATTAATAGAAAAGGTTAGTATTTTACATTCAGATTTAGATATTTGTGCACTTCTAAAAGTACTTGTCGCAATGTTATAATCAAAGGTTACACTATCATTTTTATCAAAAACCTTACCTAGTTTGTCACCACCAATTGAATAGACATCTGTAGTAAATAATAACTGTGAAAATTGCCGATAGGTATCGGAAACAATGTCGGTAAATAAAAATTTCCCATCCATTTCATGTGCTATCGAGCCCCAAGTTTCTATAGTAGAATAAAGTAATATTGAACTATTTATATGTCCTTGTATAAAATCAATAATTTGTTCTTTAGATGTAAGCGTATAGGTGGCAGTGTCCCTTGATTGAGCTAGTCCATCTTGAATGAAATCATAAAGTTTGCTCCTTATATCGAAGCCATCAGTCTGTTCTGCATTACAACTAGTTAAACTTGCCGAAAGACCAATACCCCCCCCAATTAGAGTGATTCCTAATAAACTAAATCCAATTTTTGTTTTATTCATAACTAGATTATATACACCGGGGGGGGG
>JAITPC010000039.1 GCA_031289655.1 Mycoplasmataceae bacterium | reverse complement strand
TCGATCTTTCTGTGCCTCGGCTTATTCATCCCTGATGATGGAGGCAGTACGTACCTCTGAAACGTCGGTCGACAATCAATTTACACGGCAGTACAACCCAGAAGACAGCTCTGAACATTTCCTGTAATGTTTAATGTACTAATTAAATTTGCTGTAGTAGTGCCAATATGACTGACATATAAGTTTTTGTTTTTATTATAATTACTAAAATAAATCTGATTATTTTGTTCAATTACTCCTCAAATTAATGAAAGATTAAAATCACCATTACCTTTAATTACTTCAAAAGTACTTTAATTATTTCTTAATAAGTAAGCGCCCTCTTTTGCAGCAAAATAAATGTTATTTCGACTATCAGCAAAGATATTGGCAATCAGTGGTCTTACAATTGGAAATTTTACCTTTTCAGTTGTATTAGTACTAATATATTTAAATAAACCATCTAAAGTAGCAAATCAAATTGTATTGTTATTTAAACACATTTTGATAACTGAATTACTAACTTTTGGAATTGAAAATACTTTATCATTATTTGTTAAAGCAACTGCTCCATCATGTGTATTACCAAGATATATTACTCCACTATCATCAACAATAAATTGTCTTGGTAGACTTTTAAATTTTGGATTATCTCAAAATCTTGTTATTTCATTTGTTTTAATATCATCTTTATAAACTGTCATTCCTAGAATATGAATATCATTACTATAGAAAGTAATGTAATAAATATTTCCTTTAGAATCACTAGCTGATGTTTGTAATAAATTAGTTTTGACAATATTTTTTAATGTAAAATAATCATCATCTTGCTCTATTTTAATTTTTTCTTCTTGAATATTGGTTTCTTCAATATCAATTGGTTTAACATTAGATTTTTTAGTCTCGGTAATTTCATTTTTAGGATTATTTTTTTTCGTTCAATCAAAAACTTTAAGATTAGGAATTGCTAAACTTATTAATACTCCTAGTAAGGAAATTAATTTTTTGTTCATTTTTTTCACCTCATATCTCTATTTTAATCCAATCCTCTTAAAAAAGATTTGCTAACTATTAATATACTGTGAAAAATAAAAAAAGTTAAGACTATTCTTAACTAAGACTAATTTTTAAAATAAAAGAAAAACTCTGAACCGCTTTAAATGTCTGGGTGTAGAGTTAGTGATTTATACAGTGGTTAATAACCCCAAACACACATTAACGTTACTTAAACGTATAAAACTGTCCTTACGGACATATTAATTATATCATTGTACTTCAAAAAATAACTAACTAAAAGTTAGTTAATTATTATTTAAATATTAGTTCTCTTCTTTATCTCAAACAGCTGAAACTTCTTTAATTTTCATATCTTTAGCTTTAACAATTTTATCAGTTTTTATATTTACTGGTTTTTGAAAATCTCTTTTATTATCATTTGAAATAACCCCAGTAATCACTGCTTGTCATTCTTCAGTTTTTGCTTTACGTGCTTTGGCATTTTTTCAATGTAAAGCCAAACAATTATTTACTTCTAATTTTCCACCTTTTTCTAGTGGTTCTAACAGATCTAGTACTCATCCAAATTCAGTTTCTTTATTATATTCACTAATTTTAATATACGCTCCTGCTACATCTTTACGAAATAATAAGTTATTTCTTCCACCACCAAAAGCAGTATTATCTCAAACTTTACGTACTTCTGCATCTGATAATTTTATGTTTTTTTTAGTCATACTTATTATGCTCCTTAATAATTTACTTAATAATAATTCAATAATAATTATATCTTATTTTTAAGTAAATGTATAGAACGCCAACTCCTATGTTGGAATAAGGGTTAGAATAAATGACAAACCTATTTGCTTTAACTGTTTATCAAATCAATTATCATACATATTTGGTTCTATAACTGGCGGATATCCAAAAATCTTATATGTATTAATTTGAGTGGAATAATTTTAATATGTACTTTCCTTATATTTTTTACACAAAAAAAGAGTTCCATAGCATCTCTATGACCTAAAAATTTATGACATTCATTCATATTTAACTATCCTTACTTTGCAACAATATCACATTCTTCTGGCGCTTGATCAAGTAACAACTTAACTAATAGATTATTAATATTAGAGATATTAATTTCATTTTTAGTTGCTTCAATTTCCCTTTTAGTTTCTAAAACAAATTTGTCTGTTGAAATAAATAAATTTTCAATTTTAACTCACTAATAAAAAATACTTTCTTCAAAGTAATTTGTAGAGTTTGATATTGGTAAATTAAATTGCAATCTGAAAATTGCTTATGTAAACAATAAGTTCAAAGAGTATTAAATTAATTTAGGACTCTTTTAACATAAAATTTACTTAAATATTAATTTTAAATTTTAAAAAATTGATAAACTACTAGCATATTAAAATAAGAAAATATTCTATTTAAAATAATTAACGATTTAAATCATTACAATAAAATGTATTAGTTATTGTTTCATTTGACATTAAAACAGATGAAATATAAGTTTTATTATCACGACAAAAAACTTGTGAATCTTCTTCACCTTCTAATAATGGCACACTGTTAGTTTCAATATTAAAGTTTGCTAAGTTAATATTAATTGTATTAACAGTTAATTGATTTGTACCATTTTGACTTACAATTAAGACAATGATTTTATTTTCTCTAAAGTTATATTGTTCTGTCTTAATATTTGAAATATCATTATGATAAAAATCAAGCACTCTTGTTAAATTATTATTAACTATCTTCTCAATCAATAAATGCCCTTTTACTAATGGTAATACTTGTCCTTCAATTGAGTATACTTCAACATTATGAACAAGATAAAAATCTTGACCATTATAATTAAATACTTTCATCACACTACCATCAGGTGTATTAGTAATTAAACTTAGATAAATTTTATTATCACTAATATTTATTTTATTAAAAGATGTCTCATCATTATCAAGATGTCATTTATTTACATAAAGACTATTATTAAAGTAAATTAATGCATTTAATCTTGATTCAGTTCATCAATATTGTTTTTCTTGATTCAAAGTTAAATAAAAAATTCCTAAACCAGTTGGACTTCCATTATTGATAATAAATAATAAATGTTATTATCAACAAGAATCATTGAAAACATATTTTTACTATGTTTTAATAACTGAATATTGTTTGTAGCTAAATCAATTGAAACAATTGCAGCATCTATAAATCAAACATCATCATATGTAACAAATAGTTTATTTTTGAAAAGGTTAAATTTTATGCCAGAATAATTATTACTGGTAATTCTAGCATTTGGTGCAACATCAAGCACTCCTAAATTAGTAATTTCATCTGTTGCTAAGTTTCATTTATAAAAAACAGCAACATGAAAATTATTTCCATTATCCATTAAAAATTGATAATACAAATTATTTTCCACTTGCATTACTTTTCCACTTTTGGCAAGCAATGTATTGTAACGTACTCGGGGTTCTCTATTCACGATGGAACTTTATTGCACTCCAAAAGTCAATACACTACAGTTAAACACAGTCGGAAACTCTGGGAACACACATACACGTCCGACCCGCACTGTCTCGGAACACTCATTCCTATAGAATTCTTCCAACAGGGCCTCTTGTGGCAATCTTCCAACACTCACTCCCATTCTTGCAGTCAGAAAGCTACCAAACACACGTCAGGACAATCCATCGTCAGGCTATCGGTCCACTTGCACACCACAACGGCACCTCGGCGTATAGTCCATCGTTAACCTGCCATTTACCAGCCCCGACACACAAGCACGTCTGTCCTCGAACGATTCTCAAACCACACTGTCTAGTTCATACCAAATCTCCCCTTATATATGACATCGCCATTTCTATAGTAACGTCTCCGTTTAAATTGCTGTGTTACTATGGAAATGCTACAAACTCATTGTTATGCAACAGAGCTTGTTATGTTACTATGTAAATGCAACAAACTCATTGTTTATGCAACAGGACTGTTACGTTACTATGGAAATGCAACTGGTGCATAGGTCATGCCACCAAGGAAACCTAATATGTAACAGTATTATTAGTTGGTAAAGAATTAATTAAATTAAATGATGAATTACTTTGATTATTAACTCTATAAAAATTAATTTGTGTTTTTTGAATAACTACACCATATCATTTATTATTATATTTAGTTATTGCCTCAAAACCATAACCACCTTGATTCTTATCAAACTCTTTACTCGTTACGGTTAATACATTATTTTGTTTAGTTTCTGTTATATTTGCTAATGATAAAGTTGTTCCTCCAACCATTGTTAAACTACCTAATAACATTATTAAGTTTTTCATAGTTTTAGTCCTTTCATTTTTTTGCTTAACCCACCCATTATCAAATAAATGATTATATCCCAACCATTATTTCCAGGATTAATGATTAATAGACTTAATATCATATTTATTAAATATATTTAGCAAAAATTGTATTATCATCATTTTAATAATTTAATTCATTTATAGCACCCTAAGTTTTAAAAAAGAAATTATTATTTTTAAAAATATAATTAGCTCATTTTATTATATTTTACCATTTTTACACCAAGAAAAAAATATCCATTTTCTGGATATTATAATAAAGTTATATACAGTGGGGTATGCTAGAACGACGTAATTGGTTCTAGAACCTCGTTCGTTATAGCATCTGTTCGTTCTAGCATACATTGAAATATATGTATTTAGGGGTAATCCGTTCCAGGCC
>JAITPC010000029.1 GCA_031289655.1 Mycoplasmataceae bacterium | reverse complement strand
ATTATTCTTCTGCTTTATACTATATGAAACAATCAAGATTTTTAATAACATTAAGAAACGAAAACTCTAATTTCAATGGATAAAATCTGATGTTTTGATTGAACCAATACCCAACAATGATGATGCAAATAGAAGACTGTATTCTCTATCAATTAATGCTTGACCACTTAAATTAGAGAATGGCATAGTGTTAGCATTTAAAAATGTTTGATAAAATTTAGCAAAAGATTTGTTGAACTTTTCATCAAGTTTTTTTGCTGATACTGAGTAATATTTCTCTCAAATATTTCCATATGCATTTCCGTCAATGGAAGGTCAACGACTAGAATTATCAACCACTTCTAATAACGAATCATCAAATTCCATGTTACCTACCACGTCAATATTAAAAAATAAATTTATTGGATAAACACTTGTTATTCCCATACAATATGGAGATAAAATGGTAGCATAAGTTTGATCCTCTTCACTTATCAATTGTTTTTCAATATAACACCCATAATTAGCGAATCCGATGTAATCATTTGATAAAAAAGTTCCACTATCTGGATTTAATTTATAAAAAGCATAATCTGTTGACAATGATTCTGCGCCAGGTTCTAAAGTAACAGATCTAGGAAAAGTTGCTGACGGCTGTGATGAAATGGCTGGAGTAAAAGTCACATTATTCCCAGTAATTTCTGGCTTAGCGCCATCTGTAAAATTTCCGTAATTTTTTCAAGAACTAGATTTTGAAATTGATTTATTTACTAGATCTTTATTCAATAATCAATCATTTCCGTTTATCGTGTTATGTTTCTCTTTAAAATTTCAATACGAATAATTTGTTTCGCCACCTTTAATTAAAACAGGTACTTGCTTAAAATTAACTCCATTTATCTCACCTGTATCGTTATCATAATAATAATTCACATATGGACTTGAAAATTTTTGATTTTGTCCAATGCTTATTTCACCAGCACTAGGTGTACCGCCAACAATTGTAGTATCGCCAATTTTCAGCACATTTCCACTGGTCGCATAGTAAGGTTGGCTTAATGCATACAATAGTTGCCTATTACTCATCAACATTGCAGCAGCATTAGCATAAATGCTAGTATCTTCAATTTCATCAGATTCAAATTTTATTTCATCTTTAGATAATAACGGACCTGGTCCGAAAATCGAAGAAGCATATTTAAAATTATTTGCATCGGCACCAAATTGAATAGGAGTTCCTGATTCACTTAAAGAATTATAATTGGAGAAAATAAAATTGTAAAAATCTAATAATTCATCAATGTTTAAACCTTGCCCTTCTATATTGTAAGGGTTAACTAGAGCATTCAATCAAGCAGTTCTATTTATTGTATTTGGATTAGTAGCAATGGCAGGCTGAGCCAAAAAATTCAAAATGTAAGAATAATAAGATTTTAAAATTGTAGAAATATTCGCATTGGAATTAATTGCAGACATTAAATTTTGGTTTCTATAGGAAACTATTTCATCGCCATCACTGTTTAAGAACGACAGCATTGGTAAATTTCAATCATAATTACTTGGTGTTGGAATATTATCTTGTATTTTATCAGGTTGACAATATGCATAAGCAGCATAATTGGTAGAATCATAAACATAATGACTAGGTAAATATGTAGTAAAATCACTTCTGTTACTGCTATCAACAACAATATTAGGTTTTAAATCTGTA
The DNA here is from genome assembly GCA_031289655.1 of Mycoplasmataceae bacterium. Classification (GTDB taxonomy): domain Bacteria; phylum Bacillota_I; class Bacilli_A; order Mycoplasmatales; family Mycoplasmoidaceae; genus Malacoplasma_A. The sequence goes on along the minus strand of JAITPC010000029.1, from coordinate 1,940 downwards.
AAATTTTGTAAGTCAGCAATTTTATCTTCAAATTGCAACACATCACTGTACGGTGAATGTCCTTGTCCGTCGCCATTAATTGATGTTGAAATAGAATAAAGTGTAGCATTAGCACAACCGGTCAAGGACAAAGGCAAAATAATTCCTAAGCCTAATATAGACGAACAGCATATTGTTTTATATAAATTCAACTTCAATATATATATATTATAAATCTATATATCTTTAGACACTTCTGTTATTTTTTTAAATATCAAATTAATGCCGATGTTATTTTTAGCGCTAATGGATAATATGTTATCTTTTTTTACCATTAAAAATTTAGAAATTCTATCAAGATTATTATTTAGTTGTGATTTAGATATTTTATCAATTTTATTTAGTACAATAAAATGATTAATAAATTTTTTGTTAAAATATATGCTCATTTTTTTATCCATTTCAGTGATAACTCCAGCATCACAAATTTGAAATACCCCGAACAAATTTACTCTTTGTGATAAATATGTATCAATAATATTAGCGATATCACTATTTTTATCCTTCGAATTATTACTAAATCCATATCCTGGTAAATCAATCAATCTAAATTTATCAAACTGATAAAAATTAGCTAATTGTGTTCTTCCTGGAGTCTTTGAAGTGATGGCGATTTTATTTTTGGCCATCGCATTAATTATTGATGATTTTCCAACATTACTTCTTCCACTAAAACAAAACTCAGTTTTTCCATCAGCAATTCAATCATTAGCACTAAATGCTGATTTAATAAAATGAGCCATATAAAAATTATACCTAATTTAAATTATCAAACCTTTAATAAAAGTTCTCCGCCAATATTATTTTGTCTAGCAAATTTATCACTGATGACACCTTTATTTGTTGATAATATTCCAACACCATAACCGTTTTTAACATAAGGCATATTTTTAGATTCACTATACATTTTAAGTCCAGGTTTTGAAACTTGTTTAATATCTGTAATAACACTGTTCCTATCAAAATATTTCAATTTAATAATGAGTTTCTTTTTATTATTTTTTTGATCAGTAATTTTAAAATCTTCAATAAAACCTTCTTGTTTCAATATTTTAGCAATTCCAGTTAAAATATTGCTACCATCAACACTAACAGAATCTTTTTTAACAAGTAATCCATTTTTAATGTTGATGATTAGGTTTGCGATTGAATCTGTCATATTATCAAGAGGCTTTTTTTAAGCCAGGTATTACTCCTTTCAAAGCCAACTCTTTCACGCAATGACGACAAACACCAAATTTTCCTATATATCCTCTAGCTCTGCCACATCTAGCACATCGTGAATGTTTACGTGTAGGAAACTTTTGTTTTTTTTCTTGTTTTTGTTGTTTTTTGATTTTTGCTAATCTTTGTGCCATCTAAAATCCTTATTATTGTTCTTTATACATATATTATATATAAACAATGTTCTAAAACAAAATAAAAGATTACTACTTAACCTCGTCTAAATAAAGTAATTCAGCAAAGTTATAAATTTCTTGTCCAGTTTTAGCCACCCTAACAACCTCGTTGCCTAGACTACAGGGAAACGTTCAAACTCCTTTATTAGCTTTAGCTAAATCTGTAAATACTGAATTTGTAACAAATAAAAAGTCATCACTGTGCTCCGGGCTTGCGGTATGAACACATTTATAAGATACATTCAATTTTTCACTTGGTTTCCAACTTATTGTAAACATTTCTCAATCAGTTTCTTCATCTACATCAGAAGTTCAAAATGACAATGTTCCTGGTTTACCAGATAGCCTATTAAAATCATAATCAAGATTAAATTTTATAGTACTATCGGTCATTTCTTGACCTACTGCAATTTTATATATATCATTCGCACTTGGTTCAGAACAACTAGTTAAGCTTGTTGAAAGGGCAATCCCCCCCCCGATTAGAGCAATTCCCATATA
>JAITPC010000022.1 GCA_031289655.1 Mycoplasmataceae bacterium | reverse complement strand
TTAATAGCTACATTACCTTTTTCTACATTAGTTTTAGCCTCCATTAAACCTAATCCAGTATATTCTCGATAAAGCTTGATAATCCCAATTTTTTGTGCACCAGCATCTTCCAAAATAACTGAAACAGAGGTTGGTGCTTCAACAGCTGCAACTGGTCCATTATTGGCTGCAACGGGAGCAGAGGCGCTAACGCCAAAGGCTTCTTCAATTGCTTTAACCAAATCATTTATTTCTAATAAAGACATTTCTTTTAGTGATTCAATTAATTGATCTTTGGATATTTTTGCCATATATGTTAATATTATATATCTTAATGTCAAAGTTTTTGAAAGTCTGCTTAACATAGATAAAGCCATTAAAAATTGGCAATAGATTTGGTGAAGTTAGTAATGATTTAAATGACTTGAAAAGCGAGGTTCATAGCATGTTTAAAAGAAATAACTTAAAATAAGAAACTTTTATGAGACTTTGTATTTTTAATCTCCATTATAATTATTTTGTTCTAGGATGAAAACTATAAAGATAATTAAGTATGATAATGATAAAACAAGAGTAGGAGACGAGATTGCTGCTGTGTCTGCTAAAAGCACTAATTCTAAGATGCCTGTTTGGTTTGAACAGTGGAATAAGAACGTTTATGAGAAAAATCAAAACGAAACAAATAGAAGATTAGACGAATTAAAAACTAGTATTGATAATGTGAGTAATGACTTAAATAATTTCAAGGTAAAAGTTAGAGAAGTTTTTAAAAGAAATAATTTAAAGTAAATTTAATTTGAAGTCCACCCTCAGGCATGCTTTATACCTATTTCTTTGTTTATAAAAATCTTATTCCATTTGTTGTTATCATATTTAATAATAATTACCTTACTGGGGGGGGTGTGATATGTCTGTGTGATTACATTGCTTATATTTTTATAGAAATCCTTATTTAATAAATAATCTATATTATTGTGTGTCAGTATTTCTGCCTAGCTTTTTAAATCATTCCCCAATGGTACCATTATGAACAATATATATTTTAGTCCTTTGCATTTTAGTTTTTCTTAAGTTATTATTTATTCTTACATAAATTCTTTCACCATTATCAACACTTCTAGAGTGAACTGGGTGCATCGCATCTCACTTGTTATTTGGATTAGCAGAGGGATAAGAAGCACGTCTATAATGAATTAAAATATTGCTATTTCTATCATATATTTTTCCTACGATATTTTTCATTTCATCATTAAGATCGCTTTTGTAAATTATTTCATTTTTCCAATCAATTACACCAATTCCGTCACTATTGCTTTTAAAAGTTAAATCCATCTCTCTAAATATCTCTTCTTTATTAATCTTCGCGGTTTCTATATCTAAAATTACACATGTTACAAATCCTTTATCTTCGTTCCTTTATATATTATATAGTCCGGACCTCTATATCGATCACATCTAGTTGATAAGCCCAAGGAATGTAAAATTACTTTAGTCAAACCCGAAGATGTATAACATTTATTCTTGTATTCAAATTTGCCTTTTCCAAGGTATATAGCTTCTATGTTTGGATCTTTAATAAATTGTACTTTATCATTTACCGTTATTTTATTGTATCAAGAAGTTTGCTTTGAGTGACTTCTCTGGTTATTTGGAGTATGAGAGATATTTTGGGATGATTTTGTATTATTGCTTATAATTGAAAATTTATAGTCATCAAATCAATCTATATTTTTGACTGCAACTTCATTTTTTTCTATCTCTTCTGCTTCTTTATGAGATAGTAGTGCGTGTATATACATTTCTAATATATTCGGATCGCTTATTCAATAAATTTCATTAGTGTAAATTTGTTCAATTTTAGAATTTTTTACTATTTTTTTGCTAAATATATCGATTTCTTTTTTTGAAGAATTTCCTTTAAATTTAACAATTGTATTTATTCTTTTAATGCTAAAACCACCATGCCCATTCAAAGAAAAAAAATCAAGTCGTGAACTCAATTTTTCAGTAATGCCTATTTTGTAGATATTTTTAATGACTGTTTCTAATATATATATATATGTATAACCTTCATAACTATTTACTCTTGCTTTTAACAATTTCTTCTACTATACTCTTTGGTGTTTGCGCGTAATGTGAGAATACCATTGAATAATTTCCTCTTCCTTGGGTAAAACTTCTTAAATCAGTTGCGTAGCCAAATAAGTTAGCAAGAGGAACTTTTGCTTTAATTATTGTTGCATTAGCTCTTTCTTCTGTTCCTTCAATATTTCCTCTACGTTTAGTAACATCCCCCATTGCATCACCAAAATATTCTTGTGGAACAATAACATCAACAGCCATTATTGGCTCTAATAATACTAATCCACATTTAGTAGCAGCATCTTTCAAAGCTATACCGGCAGCAATTTTATATGCCATTTCACTACTATCGACATCATGGTATGATCCATCATACACAGTTGCTTTAATGTCAATCATTGGGAATCCAGCAAGTGGTCCTGATTTCATAGACTCTTGCAAACCTTGATCAATTGGTTTAATATATTCTCGTGGAATTCTTCCTCCGACTACAGCATTAACAAATTCATAACCTTTTCCAGGATTAGGTTCAAATTTAATCAAAGCATGACCATATTGTCCTCTTCCCCCAGATTGCTTAATATATTTACCCTCAGCATTACCTGATTGTGTGAAGGTTTCACGGTAACTAACTTGTGGAGCGCCAACATTAACTTGCACGTCAAACTCTCTTTTCATTCGATCAACAAGAATATCTAGATGTAATTCACCCATACCAGAAATAATTGTTTGTCCAGTTTCCTCATTAGTATGAACTCTAAATGTTGGATCTTCTTCTGCCAATTTACTTAAGGCAACACCCATTTTTTCTTGATCAGCTTTAGTTTTAGGTTCTACTGCCAGACTAATAACTGGTTCGGCAAATTCCATAGCTTCCAGTTTAACTTCAATTGATTCATCGCATAGTGTATCACCAGTTGTCGTTGCTTTTAAACCAATTACAGCACAAATATCACCAGCGTAAATTTCGCTAATTTCATTCCTATTATTAGAATGCATTTTTACCAAACGGCTAATTCTCTCTTTTTCACCTCGATTAGAGTTTAGTACATATGTTCCTGATTTAATATGCCCGCTATAAACTCTCATGAAGGTAAGTCTTCCAACGAATGGATCGGTAGCCACTTTAAAGGCTAGAGCAACAAATTTTTCATCATCACTAGGAATGATAACGATATCTTTTCCATCTTCATCTGTTCCTTTAGCTTTTTCAACTTCTAGTGGATTTGGTAAATAATCAATAACGGCATCTAAAACTCCCTTAACACCTTTATTTTTAAAAGAACTTCCACATAACACGGGAAAGAATTTACCAGTTAATACTCCAATTCTAATACATTTTTTTAATTCGCTAATACTAATTTCTTCACCATTTAAATATTTTTCAGTGATTGCATCATCATAATTAACAGCTTCTTCTAGCAAAAGATTTCTAAATTCTTGTGCCTTAGCCAACAATTCGCTTGGAATAGATCCTTTTTTATAGTTTTCTTCCTTCTCTCCATCATAAAATCTTGCAGTCATAGTTACTAAATCAATTACACCCTTAAAATCAGATTCAGCACCAATCGGATATTGAATAGCCACTCCATTTGCACCTAGTCTCTGCTTTAAACTTCTTACAGACATTTCAAAGTCAGCGCCAATTTTATCCATTTTATTGCAATAAACAATTCTTGGGACATTGTAATTATCTGCTAAACGTCAATTAGTTTCGGTTTGTGGTTCAACCCCATTTTGAACATCTAATACAACTACTGCCCCATCCAATACTCTAAGCGAACGATTAACTTCAACTGTAAAATCAACATGTCCTGGTGTATCAATCAAATTGAACTCAAACTCGTTTTCATCTTCGCCAACTTGAGGATCACTCCTTTTTCAATTAGCATAAGTAGCCGCAGCGGTAATGGTAATACCCCTTTCTTTTTCTTGAGCCATTCAATCCATTGTTGCAGCGCCATCATGAACCTCACCAATTTTATGATTTTTTCCTGTGTGATATAAAACTCTTTCACTAGTTGTGGTTTTCCCAGCGTCAATGTGGGCAATAATACCAAAATTTCTATACTTATCTATTGGAGTTTTTCTAGCCATAATACAAATATTATAACGCATGCGTTTATTTATTAGGCTAAATAAAATTATTTTAACAAATTAGTTAATCAATTATCAAAATCAGGTCTTTCGCCAAAAAGTGCTTCAGCCAAATCCTCCATGGCTTCATTTACTTTGTGTGATAAATGTGCAATGACTAATTCTAATGTAGTTTGAACTAAAGCGTTAATTATTGAGGAAATACCAGAAATTTTGGCATATTTTATGAATTTTGCAAATAACTGTGCTCCATACGCAGCACGATATTGCGTTACATAACGGTTATAATAAGCTAAACGGGCTAAGGCTCGATGTTCTTCTGGTGTAGCCGCAACACCCCCATAAGTAGCATACATTTGGTCCATAAAATTAGCACCAGGTGCCCTTATATCGCCGGGGTGGCGTCACCCGAACCTATTCATTATCGCTCACATTCGCTGATGAGCATGTCGTTCAATCCCTATATTTCAATAACTAAATCTTATAGTTCTCGTCTCCATCATTGTACCCGGGTCAAAAGGGCTTGGTTCCATAAAAGTGATGATATTATTTGGAGTAAAAAGTAGATACACCATCATCGCATTGATTACAAGCATTTTAAAGGAAGCAAAAATTAATGAATCATTAACAACTTCATTAGTTAAAACACTTCCCACAAAGGCGCTTTTATCTATTTCAAGTTCACATATTTCGCACAATTCCCCAACAAAATCTGAGAAATTATTTTTTTCTAGGACTGCAAGTACCCTAGTAATATCATCATTGACATTTCCAGCAGCTTTAAGAACTTCTTGTGAATT
>JAITPC010000038.1 GCA_031289655.1 Mycoplasmataceae bacterium | reverse complement strand
GATTATAGAACTCACAAGATGATTTTGATCTAGATATATATTTTTATTTGATGTGTGATAAATATACTACATTAGGAGATGTAGTATATTTATTGTTAATGGAGATAATTGAGAATGTACGTTTTTGCTATAAATTCACCTTATGATTATACAATATAAAACTTTTATAAAGGTGAGAATTTAATAAAATTATCTAAATCTTTTTATTAAGTGAGCAAGTGATAAGCTCAATTATAGATATTTTTATTATAGGCGTACTAAAGTTTTATTATTCTAAATAATTAAACACAAACATATCTGATATCAATTTTTATCTTTCTAAACTAAAGAATCATAATTTTTATTATTAAAGATCCGATTTATTATTTATTTATTTAATAAAATCAATAGTGTTTTTAATGTTCTGTTTGAAAGTTATATCAATGCTAAATAGTTGATATTAATAGCACACGTGATTGTCCAAACTTTCTTAAGAAAGTTATATAGTTCAGTGTGGATTCGAATAAAGTGATATTATTAACAATTATTGATAATAAAAGATATCTATGTTCCGTTAAAACTACAAATAATGTAGTTAGTGTTTGTATAAAATTTATCAAACAGAATGAGATTCTTATTATAACATTATAAATGTTGGAGCTAGACGTTCTATCAAGTATGATAATTCAAAGTATGCTTGAGAGATTTATTTTTAAAAAAGTTATGGAGATTATTAGATATGATTTATCTAATAATTATCTAATTATTGTAACTATTAATTAGATAATTATTATTAATTAATAAGACAATTTAATAGTGTTGATATTTATCATTTATAATACTTTCTTTTTAAGAAAACATTAGTTTAAAGATTAAATGAATATATGAGCTTTACATCAATTAATGGCTTCAAGAGTTGTGTTGCTTTGATAGTAGCTGCAGGACGAGGGCGTCGATTTAATAGTAAAATTCCAAAACAATGGTGTGATCTTAGAGGTAGATCGTTACTGCGATATAGTTTGGGAATCTTTATTTCTCATAGAGCGGTCAATGCCGTGCGAGTAGTGATTAATAAAGACGATCGAGAGTTGTATGAAATAGCTGCTTCTGGTTTGAATCTAGAAGAGCCAATTTTAGGAGGTTCTACTAGACAAGATTCAGTTCGTTTAGGTCTTGAAGAATTAACTACAATAAAGCCTGAGATCGTGTTGATTCACGATGGAGTGCGACCGTTTGTAGATAGTGACATTATCGATCGAGTAATTGCTGGTATAGAAAATCACGACGGAGCAATTCCTGCTGTTCATATCTGCGATACTATAAAACGTGTTAACTCTAACGGATTTGTAGAGGAGACAGTTTTACAAAAAGACCTCTGGCGAGCACAAACACCACAAGGTTTTTGTTTTTCGAAATTATTATTGGCACACAGACTAGCTATTGGGAAAAATTGTAGTGACGACGCAATGGTTGCCGAACAAGCTAACATGAATATTGCAATAGTTGAAGGCAGTCAAGATAATATTAAAATTACAAATGCTTCCGATCTGCGTAACGCAAATATTCGTTTTACTAAATCTGATGATATTCGTGTATCTGGTGGATTTGATGTGCATCGCTTTGCAGACGGTGATCACGTAACATTATGTAATACAATTATTCCACACAATGCTAGTCTAGAAGGTCATTCTGATGCTGACGTTGCTTTTCATGCATTATGCGACTCTTTATTGGGGTGTATTTCTGCTGGTGATATTGGTTGTCACTTTCCAGACACAGATCCACGGTGGAAGAATGCTAATTCTGAAATATTTTTAACTCATGCAGGATCATTAATTGATTCTTTAGGTGGTAAGATTTTACATATTGACATCACTATAATTTGCCAATATCCAAAAATTGATTGCTATCGCAATACAATGATTAAACGAACAGCTGAAATTCTTAAAATAGAAGAATCTCGAATTAGTATAAAGGCAACTACTACTGAAGGATTAGGTTTTACAGGGCGTAGCGAAGGAATTGCTACTCAAACTATAACAACAATACGTATGCCATGTTAATTTATAATATGAACTTAAATTAAGAAAAATATAATTGAAGTTAAACTTTAAGAAATTCCTGATTTGTCCATCATGTCAAAGTTATATAGAGTTCTGTGATGGTATAGCGATATGAATTTATAATTACATATATATTTTTAAGAAAAGTTTTTTCTAAGATAATTATACATAATATTAAATCAAAAGCATTTATATTATTTCATTTTTTAAAACTTATATATGCTATTATTCTGTTGCAGAATAATAGCATAAGAATCATATAACCAGGATTATAAATCAACACTAAGATGCTATTTTAGATCAATAGAATCTATTAGATTTCTATTGTCACTAATATGAAAATTGGTTTTCTGCAATTTATATATCAAGAAATCATGTATATTCCTGAAATGTTTTGGTGTTGTTTCTTACTCCAAAAAATATCTTAATAATTTTAAAATCATAGTAGATTTGTTTAGATAAAAAATAAATAATATATCTAATATTTTAATTATTGTTAGTTAATGTAATTAATGAATAGTGATATTCATAGATAAAAATATTTATTGACAACAAACTTATTCGTTACGAATGTAATATTCGTAAATTTCAATTAGATGATTACTAAATCAATTTATTTCTTAATAAAGTCTAATTTTAAATAAAAAACAATCATTATGCTGGTAATGTATAATAATTAAGAGATGTGCTTAAAATACATAAAAAGTTTTAATTTTCTTTGAATTTTGATTTTAGCCTTACAAGCTATCTATTTTGTATAGATAGTAAAGTTTTAAAAATACTTCCTGCACGTGATTAAGATAATCATTTTGTCGTAGGAATTTTTTACAGATAGACATTCAAAAAAGCAATGGCAAGATTTAATTTTGATGATAATCATACACCAAGCAGGAGAGCTGCTTCAGAGATTCTTTCTTTTATCAAAAATAAATAGCAATATATCAAAACATATTAGTTTTGATATTAAAAACCATTAATATTTTTAATGGTTTTTAAATGATCCATTTTTAATAAAAGTTAATCTTGATCATGAGAATTGCTTTTCAACAACCTATTAGTATTTATAATACCAGCTTTTGTTAAATTCTAAAATTTCTGAAG
>JAITPC010000013.1 GCA_031289655.1 Mycoplasmataceae bacterium | reverse complement strand
AACGGAATATTTTTAATCATTTTATTGATTAGCGGAATAAGCGGAATAAAGATGACAAAGTCTATTAAATATCATCATGGACAAAACCATATGGGATTTGTATCACCAAAATGATAAGAAATGAAAAATACTTGGTCTCAGTTTATTTTCGTTCAATGCATTGTACAAAGTTGAACAATCACACCTGAAAATAATACAATAAATAATAAACATAAATTTTTTGTAAATCTTTTAGCATTTGAACTATTAGAAGTAAAGCAAAAAAATCCGGTTATTATCATAAAACCTGGTACTGCAATATTGTAAGTATAATGCATATTTAAAATATTAAATCTATCAAACAAATGATAGATAACTACAGAAATAGCAAATAAAAATCTTAATATTTCAATATTGCCATTCCGATTTATTTTATCTTGAAACATCCTATGAGTATAATTATAATTTACGTTTGATACTTTTATGCAAAGCATTAAGCGTTTTTTTATTATGTGGTGATTTAAATAATACTTCCAGCATATTATCGTTTTTGCTAATTACTAAACCTTCACCAAAAACAACATGGACAATTTGATCACCAATGTTGATATTAGGTAGTTCAGCGTGGTAATTATCCTCGACTTTTTTTATTTGTTGTGTGTCAAATCATTCGTGTTGCAAGTCAGATATTGTGATCGTTTGATTAAAAACTTCTTTAATATGAGCACCATGGCTTTCTTTGACAAATCTGCTATCAGACATGTTGCCATGGGAAATATAATCATATCCACGTGCATTTGTTAGATAAAGAATGTGTTTAGCTCTTGTCATTCCGACATATGCTATTCTTCGTTCTTCCTCAATGTTATCACTTATGGTTTTAGGAAACACTCCTTCATTCAATCCAATTAAAAAAACAACACTAAATTCCAAACCTTTTGCACCATGTATTGTCATTAATGAAACAGAATCTATTTTTGTTTCTTCCTCACTGGCGGTTGTATATAATGAAATTTTATCCAAATAATCTTTTATTGTAAATAATTCATTTTCATTTCCAAACTTTTTAATTGAATTTAATAATTCCTTAATATTTTCTTCACGTTGTTCAAAATTAAGATCGATTTCCTTCAAATAATCATAATACTTGGTCATTTCAATAATTTTGTTAATTGTATCAAAAACATTTAAATTAACACATAATTGTTTGATTTTTTTTAATTCATTCAAAAAATAAATAATTTTGCTTTTATTTCATGGCAAATCGGTACTAGTATAGCTTTCATTTAGCGCTTCAAAAAAAGTCAGATTATTTTGCATAGCATAAAGATTAATATTATCGATAGTTGTTTGACCAATATTTCTTTTAGGAACATTGATTATTCTTTTTAATGATAATTCATCTTTTTCATTAACAATCAATTTCAAGTAAGCTACAATGTCTTTTATTTCTTTCCTTTGATAAAATTTGACTCCGCCATAAATAATATATGGAATATTGTAATTTATTAAGGAAGTTTCAATATTTCGTGAAAGGTAATTGCTCCGATATAATATTGCGATTTCTTTATACTGGTATTTATTAGTAATTTTATTTATTTCTTTAGCAATAAAATTTGCTTCATCTTCTGAACTTTCACCCTTATATAAGTAAACAAATTCACCTTCTTTTTTTTCTGTAACTAATTGCTTATCAATTCTATTGCAATTATTTTTTATCAATTTATTACTTGCATCTAATATTTTTTGACTTGAGCGGTAATTCAAATCTAGGATATATTTTTTTGTATTAGGAAAATTATTTAAAAAATCAGCAAATATCTCGCTGTATGCTCCTCTTCATGTATAGATTGTTTGATCAGGATCACCAACAACGAAAACATTTTGCTCTCTTTTATTGATTAAATGTATTAAAATATCAAATTGAATTTTATTGGTATCTTGAAATTCATCCACCAAAATATATTTAAATTTATTTTGTCATTTTTCAGCAACATTTTGATGATTGTCAAATATTGCTAATGTTAACAACAATAAATCATCAAAATCAACGATATTATTTTCCAATAATCTGCTTCTATACATAGAAAATATTTTTTTAATATCTTTTATATCTTCGGTTTGATAAATATCAAATGCTCTAAATTTATCAAATGATAAATTTTCTATTTCATCATATTGGTTTGTTTTGAAATTAGAAATAACTGTCTGAATTTTTTTGGGAAGAATTTTTGTTGCAATATGATTGTTTTTAATAATTTCCTTTAGTAAAGCTAATTGATCTTCTTCGTCAATAACTGTAAAATTTTGTCCTCTATTTAAATACCCAATCTCTTCTTTTAATATTCTTAAGCATATAGAACTATATGTTCCAACTCATTTAAGGTTTTCATGCCCATCATTAATGATTCTATTTTTCATTTCATTGGAAGCTTTATTTGTAAAAGTTAAGGCTAAAATATTATTTGGATTAAATATTTTTTGATTTATTAAATACATAATTCTGCTAGTTAAAACACGTGTCTTGCCAGTACCAGCTCCTGCGACAACCATCACTGGCCCAAGTGGTGCTTGAACTGCCTGCTTTTGATTAAAATTTAGCAAATTAACATCAAACATTATATTTTTTTAAGCTCCTTTAAATCTTCAATACTAATTTGCCCTGGTAAATTATGATTTTTAGTAACATTTTTTTTGATTTTGATATTATAGGATTTTATATTATACATTGTCATATTGCTAAAATAATCAAGTCATGTATGTCTCCTTGAGCAAAATATCGTATTTACTAAAATATAAAATATAAAGCAACAGCAAAACACTAATAATAAGTTGAAAATTGAAGCATAAATGCTAAAATTATCAAATTTATTAAAAAATGAAAAGTTCATTATTTCATTAATAAACTTTATCCCCATGTCGCCATCTAGAAAGGAAACAATTATACTAATGCATAACACAATAAAATCAAATGCTAAAAATAAAAACAATTCTTTCTTTATTAAATTTAAAAAATAGTTCTTTTTTTCATTAAAAATATTAATTTTTAGAGCAATATTAAAAAGTGTTCCTTTTTTATTTACCAATGGAATGATAATAAAATAAAGAAAATGGATAAAAATCAACATTAACCCCATGATACTATATTTTCAAGTGTATTCTAAACCATTATAAATATTTTTTTCCCCAGCAAATACTACACCAATGTCTAAGGAAATAATTACAATAAAACATAATAAAAAATCTAAGCATCTACTTAATATTCTTTTGGATGCTTGTGCTATTGGATATTTATTATTTTCATTCATTTATTAGTTGAAAGATACATTCATCTTTTAATTCAATTTTTTTAAATAATTTGCCATATGTATCATTGTCCGTTCAATCATCCATATTCTTATTTAAAAAGTTTTTAACAGCTAATAAATAAATATTTTTAATAAATCTATTACTAGGACTATTGTAAACATCAAATAAATAAATATATATTAAAAAATAAATAACCATTGCTTCATTAAATTTTTTATTATTATTCCAAAAATTAGATTGACTATAGTTAATAAAAAAATCATTAATGTTGGACATTATCTCATTGTAATCAAATATTTTTCCTCTATTTTTATTCATTTTTATTATTGTTTTATTCAAAATCATACCATTATTGGACCTTGATATAACTTTATAGATAAATAACAAGGAGAAAAAATTATTTGTGAACCTAATACTATTTGTATTTAAAAAAAATGTTGAAAAAAATATATTTTGTATAAGCGGCATAATATTTTCGTTAAATTTGTCAAAATTATTTTGATTAATAATAGTTTTTTCCATACTGCCGAAGCTAAGGTAATCGTTATTAACATTCCCTAATAATGAAAATATATCATTTAATTCATTGCTAAATGTGCATGAGCCATCAATGAATCAAACATACTTAGTTTTAATCTCATTCAAATAGGAATTATAAAAATAACTAGGGCCCATTGTTTGATTAGTTTTAATAATTGTGCATTTGTTTGAATCAATGTTGCTAACGACATCACAATCATCAAAAAATACATATAAATTAACATCGTTATTAATTTTAGAGGATAAGAAGTCTATGCTTTCATTAACATTTTTTATATTTTTGTTCACATAGAAAAAAATAGAAAGCATTAATCAACTAATTTTTCTCCCTTCTTATCTTCATCTTTTTCTTCCTCTGGTTTTTCATTAAATAATTTATTCAATTCATTAAAATCTAGACTACCTGAGCTTAAAATATTTTGTAATTTTTCTCCCATATTTTTAGTTATCCCATTTAGTTTTCCTTCATATTTCTCATAATTTTCAATCATAAAAGCAATATATTGTTCAACAGAATTAAACTGCATACTTATTAAAGGATTGACCTTTTTCAATTCATTAAATTTATTTTTAAAGGACTCATAAACATTATCATCAATTTCAATATTAAGCTTAACTTTTGCCATCTTACATATATTATATGTAAGAAGGTTTATTTACCTTTATTTTTAATAGCAGCCGAAATTAAACCTAAAAATGCCCCATCACTTTTTCTGGGGTGACTACTAAATTCTGGATGAAATTGGCAACCAAAAAAGAATGGATGATTTTTTAATTCAGCCATTTCTGCGGTTTTATTGCTATCATTGCTATGCGCAGAAATGATAAAATCGTGTTTTTTAAAATCCAATAAATATTTATTATTAAATTCTCAACGATGTCTATGTCGTTGTAAAATAACATTGTTTTTATAAAGTTTATAAGCCAATGTTTTTGTATCATTAATAATACATTTTTCTTCGCCAAGTCTCATTCTACCATCAATATAATCAAACATAATGTGTTTAGTTTTAGGATTAATTTCAGTAGTATTTGCGTCTTTGTATCCCAATACATTTCTAGCAAATTCAATGGTTGCTAATTGCATGCCATAGCAGATACCTAGGTAAGGAACTTTATTTTCTCTTGCAAAGCGGATTGATTCTAATATACCATCAGTTCCTCTCCCTCCAAAACCTCCAGGAACAATAATGCCATTTACATCGTTAAAAATTTTTTTAGCATTTTTAGCACTTATTGGATCTGATTGAATTCATTTAATTTTAACATTAACATTATTCTCTCATCCAGCCAATTTTAAGGCTTCAATGACTGAAGCATAAGCATCATGTAATTCCATATATTTTCCAACCAAAGCGATTGTAACAATATTTTTGATTTTCTTAATTTTATTAATATAATCGTTTCAATTATTTAAATTAGCATTTTTATTTAATATGATTCCAAAGTACTTAAAGATTGCTTTATGAATGTTTTGTCTATATAATTCACCTGGAACAAAATAGACGTTAGACAAAGTTTTATTTTCGAAAACATAGTCACTTGGAATATGACAATGCAATGCCATTTTTTCAATTACATCATCAGTAATTGATTCTTCGCTTCTTAAAACTAGCATTTCAGCTTGAATACCCAAATTACACAAGTCCTTATAAGCGTGTTGAGTTGGTTTTGTTTTTAATTCACCAGTTGTTCCTCCCAACGAGATCAAAGGAGAACATAGAATTGGCAAAAAATGCTCCCTACCAACATCTTTTTTGATTTCGCATAATGCCTCAGTAATTGCTAAACTTTCCATGTCTCCGACAGTACCGCCAATTTCAATAATACAAAAATCAGGTGTTTCTTTTTTTACGACATTATAAATTCTTTCTTTAAATTTTCCAGTAACGTGGGGAACAACTTGTACAGTTTTGCCATGATACTCCCCAGCACGCTCTTTTGTTATTATTTCTTGATAAACTGAACCACTTGTTATATAGTTATCTTTTGAGATTGTTATTCCGCCAATCCTTTCATAACTACCCAAATCCAAATCAGTCTCACCTTTGTCATATGTGACATAAACTTCTCCATGTTGATAAGGGGACATAAGCCCAGGATTTACATTTAGATACGGTTCTAGTTTAATCATACTAACTTTTTGTTTTAATTCTTTTAAAATACGAGCAATTGATGAAGCGGTTACCCCCTTGCCTAAGGAAGAATAAACTCCGCCGAAAACACAAATAAATTTTGTTTTCATTATCAATATATTATAATTGAGAAAAAGTTTCTTTATTGAACATTTTTTGAACCTTTTGTATATATTTTCAAATTATCACCATTTTTGCTTCATTGGTTAATTAAATCATTGAAGATGGTTCAACTGGTAATAATTTCATTATTTGTTACAAATGGTAACTTATTAGAATTAATAGCAGCATAAAAAACACATTTATATCCATCTAAATATTGGGTGATATCATTTTTTAAATTAAAGATTTTTGAATTAATTGTAATTTTATTCGGTAATGGTTCAAAAGGAGTGACCATAATTTTCATCATTGAACCATGTTTGAAGTATATATTGATGGAAGTTTCTTTTTTATCCATAGATTTACCTGTAATTAGATTTATTTTAGTAATACTAAATTCTTTTAAATTAGAAACTAACGAAATGTTAGCGAATGTTTCAACAGAACTACTATTATTATTAACTTCACATTTATAACCATCATATTGACCTCTAATACAATCCCCAATATTACTGATTGTTAATGAATTGATCGCTTTAATTCTATTTCTGATGATATCTGCCTCATTCAATGAATTGTTTTCCATAATGGTTAATAGCAATAATTCCATCAAATGCCCCTGAATAAAATCCCTTAACGCCCCTGTTTGCTCATAAAATACACCTCTGCCTTGAATATCAATTGTCTCATAGGCGACAATCTCAATCTTATCAATTGGACTATTAAACACTGCCTTATTATTAAATTTAAATTGAGTGATAGCTTGGGCATTAGCTTTTGCTAAATAATGATCGATTTTATAAACTTGCCTTTCATTAAAATATTTATTAACCACATTTAAGAATTCATTAGCAGTTGCTAAATTGGTGCCAAATGGTTTTTCTAGCATCAGTTTAACATTTTTTTCATTTAATCCAATTTTTCCTAGGAGTTCAACATATAGCATAGCACTTGTTGGTGGAACTGATAAATATATTAGTAACTGATCCGTATCTTTAAGATTAAGTTTTTTTTTAAATTCAATGTATTCATTAATATCATCAGATAATTTAACTCCTAATATATTATTAATCAGTTTAGAAGTGGATGCCTTTTCCTTTAAGGACTCATTTAAAATGACATTAACATCTAGATCTCTTCTGCTAACACCATATATAAAAATATCATTGATTTTTTTATTTTCAATCAGATTGTCTAAACTAGGCAACAACATTCGTTTACTCAAGTCTCCTGTAATCCCAAACAATAAAATGTATGTCATGTTTTATATTTAAATTATAATTTAGTTATGCGCTAATAGCTCAATTGGATAGAGCGTTTGGCTACGAACCAAGAGGTTATGGGTTCAACTCCTGTTTAGCGCGCCATTAATATTTATTTATTCTTATCAATTAGACAGGAACAACAGTCATTTCTTTTTTAGTTTTGATAATGTTGTGTTTTTTCATTCATAATACACCAACAGTTATGGGGTAGAAACAAAAAGCTAATGTGTTAATGATTAATACAAAGCAACCTGCAAAAGAATACTCACAATATTGACCGCCTAAAACATCATAAGATATCCACTCAAACATTCAACCACTTGAATGAGCTTGATCCATGTTGTGTAAAGATATAACATTGGCAAAACCAAATATAGAAAATAGCATAATCAATGAAACAAAAGTAAATATCGTAAATTTTAGGAAATTTGCTCTTTTTCCATATAACGGTTTCTTTTTTATGCTAACTAAAGAAAGAATCATTAAAATGATTGTAACAATGATAGCTATGATATCAAAATAACCCATAGTGTTTAATTGAATTTTATTAGATTTATTTACAAAATAAAAGTCATTTTCTCAATTACCATGAGGTAGGGTAAAAACAGTAAAGTATAATATGATGCTCATTAAACCCATGAAGAATACAGTAATATAAACTAAAATTTTAGAAGTGTTAAGAGAAACATGCTCATCTATTTCTAATGTTGTAGTTTTAATGGATTGAGCCATGTTATTATTCAAATTATATTTCGTTTTTTTTTTTTTGTGGTGTTATTTTTTTATTAATATATCAATATTAAGTTGTATTTTTTTCCCATAATCAACTAAATATTTCTCAAAAAAAAATTAATTTCCTTTAATATACCAAATATTATTTATATTAGTAGTAACTCTATTGGGATTTGGATCTTGTCTAAAAGTATCAGTAGTTTCTGAAAAAGCTATTATATCCAAAACCTAACAGAACAATTAACTAAACTTGTTGCCCCCCCCCGATTAGAGCGATTTCTAATAAACTAAATTCAGTTTTGCTTTATCCATAAATGTAACTAATTTATGAGTCGGGTATAGAAAAGTCACAAAGTATAACCGTTAAGAGACTTTTACGAGACTTACTAATATTTTGATATTATTATAATTATTTTGTCACAAGATGAAAACGGTAAAAATAATTAGGTATGATAATGATAAAAAACGTATTGGAGATGAAGTTACTGTTTCATTGTCTACTACTAATAGTAATACCAAAATGCCACTATGGTTTAAAAAGTGAAATGAAGAGATTTATGAGAAAAATCAAAGTGACACAAATGAGAGTTTAAGTGAATTAAAAGTAAATCAGAAAAAAATGAATAACAATTTAAATGAATTCAAACAAAAAGTTCACGGGGTATTTAAAAGAAATAATTTGAAATAATTTTTACAAAACTTCAACAATGCTAGCATTTTTTAAAAAATAACTTAATAAACAATCGCGTGAATTAATAGATGTATGACTCCCACCGCCAATATATATTGTATATGAACCAGGTTCAATATCATAAGTACACATAGGAACAAAATCATAGTTTGTGTCGCTACCATGAGTATCATAAATAGACGAATACCAATTATTGGTGGTACTCCAATCATCAAGAGTGTATTGTATGTGATATTTAATATTTATTCCTTCTCTTTCGAATTCCGTGATTCTAGCTTTTGTAAAAGAAGAGTAAGCAGTAAAACACCAATCATTGATAATGTCTCATTTAATCATGTTATTGGTATATTTATTTGGATTAGCCATGTCATTTTGTCAAACAAATTCACCCTTAACATATCATGCATCATTCATTACGAAGTGTATTGCAGTATTATCAGATTGTCCATTAGCATAAAAATCATTTGGCGCTATAGGCATAGCGGCATCATCGCAACTAGTTAAACTTGTTGAAAGACCAATACCCCCCCCGATTAGAGCGATTCCTAATAAACTAAATCCAATTTTTGTTTTATTCATATTGTTTCTATTATAGTGTATTTTACTTTTCCTTGAATACATGCTGCATTTATTATGGAGTTAATCGATCAGGATTTCTAAATACAAATTGTACCTCTTTAATATTGATTCCCAATAACAACATTGTTAATCTATCTAATCCAATACCAAATCCACCATGGGGCGGACAGCCATATTTAAAAAAGTCTAAATAAAATTTAACATCATTGGCTAAACCCTTTTCTTCTGCTTGTTTTTTTAAAACATCAAAACGTTTTTCTCTTTTTGCGCCACTCGTAATTTCTACACCTCGATATATTAAATCAAAACCATCTGGTTGATTATTTTTGTTTCGGGAATGGTAAAATGGTCTATGTTCATTATCATATCCTACAATAAACATAAATTCCGAATTAAATTCTTCTTTTGCTAATTTATAAATTAATTTTTCACCCTCGGCATTGATGTCCCCCTTTTCATTATCATTAACTACATAGTTGTATTTTTCATTTAGTTTGTTGTAAATGTCTTTTAGCGACATAACGGGAAATTTAGCATTTGGAATTACAACCGTTGTATTGAATAGTCTTTCAATTTCTTTTCCATATTTATTCGCAACTTTTTTAAGCATATAGGTTAATAATTTTTCTTCAACCTTCATTACATCATAACAATTTTTAACACCACTAAATTCTAAATCAAATCCTGTAAATTCAGTCGCATGCTTATTAGTCTTTGATTTCTCTGCCCTAAATACCGGTCCGATAACAAATACTTTCTCCATTCCACTAGCAATTGCCATTTGTTTAT
>JAITPC010000004.1 GCA_031289655.1 Mycoplasmataceae bacterium | reverse complement strand
ATTTTCTTATCAATTTTCTCGTCTAAATATTTACAATAACTTTGTCAAGTATTAAATTTTGTATTTATCTTGTTCATCTGTTCATTATTTATTATACTAAGTTGAAGTTTAATCATAGTCTTCTTAGTATATTCATATAGATGAACAATCTCATTTGAATTAATATTATTGACAAGGATTAGTTTTATTTCATTTAGTGAGAGATTCGCGAAACAGGAAAGTTCACTATTAGAAACTTTAATGGATTTAATTTTATTATTGCACAATGCTTTCCTTACTTTGTTGATATTAAGTTCTGAGTTTGTTTGTAACTGTAATAAAAAATGTCATAACTAAAGCACATTATTAAAACGGCAAGAAGAAGGCAGATGAAGTAATTCTAGGACTAACACGTAAGAAAGTTGAATGACTACTATTGGAATAATTTTGATATGTTTGCATTTCTCCATTCGGGTTTGTCGATGTTGGATATGATGAGGTTGGTTCACCGCTAGTGGCACTATTAACTAAATTAGATATTGTACTTATAGCTAAACAACTGCCAGTAATTATTGCTCACAATAGCATTGGCGCAATGCCACCATTAATATTTTGTTTTTCTTCTTTTGTTAATATCCTCATATAATAGTATGTGCAAAAAAGTGTTAAGTGACTAACTTTTTTTAGATTTTTTTAGAATAATTAAAAAAAATACGATGGTAAATTGGCGGAAAAATTTTCAAAAAAAATATAAAATTTTTGCACCTTTTTGTTAATTTAGCCTAAATTATAGAGATATTCTATTATACTTATGCTTGTTTATACCTTCTATATTTTGTTCATCCACATCATCATAATTATTTTTGAAGAAAATATCGGATTGATTGATTCTAAGCTTATATTTATATCTAATAATCATATTAAATAGTAATACAGATTTTGTAACAGTCAACATTCCAATCAATGTGACTATCAAACCAATAAATAGGTAAAGAAACGAAAAAACTAAGGTGGATGAATTTAATGTGGCTGAGACAATAATGATCATTGATATTATCATAAGTAATGGTATAAAGTAATGTCTAAAAGAAGATTTAATTTCATTGTTTATAATGTTTCTTAAATCTTGGAAGGTGTGATATTTTTGTTTTATTCATTTATTGTTAATGTTTCCTACAAATATAAATGAAAATATTGTATTAATTAATATGAATAGTGGAATAAAAGTTATTGTCTCACGATTAATATACAATTGTGTAATGGCGATAACTGAGAATAAAAGGATAATTGGCAATAAAGATGATAAGAAGATAGGAATGATGGAAGTTCAATTTAATCTAATTAATGCATAGACACTTAATAGAGCAGAAAGTATCAAAGCTGCAATAAATAATTGCAAAATATCATTATTCATTGCTGTAGGACTAATGATTTCAACGAAATAGGTAGCACCAATTCCACTAATACCGCCAATTGCTTCAATCACTGTTTTGTAGTCATCATTTGTATAGAGATACCAAAAATTCTGTTCTTTTGTCAAGGTTGTTCAATCAATGTTAGTAGCATATAATTGATTTAAAATTTCTTGTTGACTGCCTGAGGTTAAAATACAAATTCTTGTTCCACCAAAAAAATCATATGAGTTATGAACACCCACAGTAAACATTAGTATTGCCCCAGCAATCATTACAGCTAAAACACAAAAAATTGAAAATACTTCCTTTTTTAACCCAAATAAATTAAATTTTAAAAATCTTTTATATTCCATGAATGTTGTTTCTATTATCTGTTCTTTTTGAACAAAGCTTTCATCAAGTTTTTTGTCATTAAAAACAAATTTAACTTTTTCAATATTTCTTCTATTTCACAAAAAGAGCATACCCGAAATTGACCATATAACTAACATTAAGAGAGAAATAAACCCTCCAAGAATTAAAGTTAAGCCAAAATCCATCGATGATATTGTTCCAAAAAATAAAAAACAAACACCAACAATGATTGCAACAATATGCAAATCAAGCGTTTGTCATAATCCTTTAGTAGCACCTTTTTTAATGGAATTAGAAAGAAAATCTTTCTTAATTGTATGTTTTTTCATTCGCTCCATAATTAATATGAAACTTGCCACTGATACAATAATCATGCCAATAATTCCAAGAAAAATACTTAATGATAAAATTTTTGTGAATAATGTTAAAATCAAAATAACTAGTGAACAAGTCGCTATCAAACTGAGAAAGTATAAAACACCAGGAACCCTATATAAAACAGAAACAATGATCCCAATTAAAAGCAAAATTATACAAATACTGATAATTGTACCTAATATCGGACTTGAGATAACTCACCCATTAGCTAGCAGTTTATCATCTTTATTGACAACATTGTTCTTGCTAATATACTCAAAAAATGATATTCCTGTAGTTGAATTTCCGTAAGGATCAGTAAAAGCATTACCGTTAAAATCTTGTGATTCTCGGATAACGGTAAAAGGATAAGGTAGACCATATCCATCATCGTAAGAAGAGACGTAAAGAGATTTTTTTAAGAGATTAATATCATAACTTGTAAAAGTTTTAATCTTATTACTTGCTCCATTTTCACCAAGAACTATTCATTTTCCAATATTTTTTTCTGTTGATTTATCATTTTTATCTGTTGGACTTTTATCAGGAAAATAATTGGTAAAGTTGTCTTTATTGATGATACCAATTAAATATGGTTCCATTCAATTTCACCCTCAATCAACTCCAAATGTTTTTGTGTTATCATTAGCAATGCCTAAGGGAACACTAATTTTAGCAGATGCATCAGAAATATCCGCCCTTGTGCAATCAATTAAACGATAAAATAGTGCATCATTATTTATTTTTTCATTTGGATAAAATGATTTGGTATCATTATTTTCCACAACTGTTCCATTTATTGATGGTATTGCAACATTTGATGGATATAACCCCCCTTCATTAACACTAGTAAAAAAATCTTTGGCATTTTGCGCATAAGGCGTTGAAAGATAACCAACACCATTAAAAATACTCCCAGAACTTAAAAACCCCCCCGGTTTCGTAGGAGAATTTAAAACTTGATTAAACACAGTTGATGCTCATTGCACTTCGTCATTAGAAAGAAAATTATATCCATCGGAAAAAGAATTAAATTCACCAGCGTGCACATCAGTATTGGTTCCATTGTGGGCGGCAAAGCAATTAAGAATATAGTACATTTTTGAAATTAAATCTTCTTTGTCTCTAATGATGTAAATTTCTGGTGTTATATTTTCATCATTAGTAGTAGAATCGGACTGAGCTTTAATTACTTTTTGATAAAAGTTTTGTCAATCATTAGAAGAAACAATGTTATGATCGTCTCGCAAATTTAGTATCAATGAATCACTCTTAGCGCTAGGAATAGATAGTTGTTTATCACTTTGAATCAAATCATCATTTTCTAAATAGCAATTAGACGCTGAGTTATTGTCAGTTGGGATATTTTCAATACCATTTTTAGTGTTCAAATCAACAATAAAACTTATTCGATTGGAATTAATGTTATCAAATAATGTTGTCATTCCAGGAATATCAATCGGATTATCTTGATCCGCTAATGGTTGGTTACTAGGAATTTGCTTTTCAATTGGTAAAGAAAAGTTTAAATAAGCTTCGTTTTCATTGATGTATTCGGGATACACATTGGTATATGTGTTGATGCCTTTATATTTCAAATATTCACTAAAATTTTTTGCTTCTTGCTCTAGTTTTATTTGGTCACCATCGAAATTATCCATTTTAACACGGTATGTGTATGCTTTTCCATATTCATTTGATAATGTATAATGGGTTGCACTATATCATATTGCAGTAGAACTGCCACCAATAACTATACTCGAAATAAGACATGTTCCTAAAATATTCCAAATTCAATGTTTATTTTTCATGGTTTATCTTTTGCATATATTATAATATATACTAAGTCTATGAAACTAATTGTTGGTTTAGGAAATTTTCCTGAAAAATATAAAGTTACGAGACATAATGTGGGATTTTTGGCAGTTGATGAATATTGCAAGAAAAATAAATTAAAGTTAAACAATAACAAATTTAATGGGATTTTTTTTAAGGATAACAATTATATTATTGCTAAACCATATACATTGATGAATTTATCAGGTCAATTTATTAAAGCGATTATAGATTTTTTTAAAATAGAAAAAAAAAACATATTGGTTATCTGCGATGATATTAATCTTGATATCGGTAGAATAAAAATAAAAAACAACGGAAGTGGTGGCGGACATAATGGTCTAAATAATATTTTTGAATTATTAAAAACTGAGGAAATTAAGAGGATAAAAATTGGTGTTAGTAAAAAACCAAAAGAAATGATTTTAAGTGATTACGTTTTATCTAATTTTAGTAAAATTGAATTAGAAAAATTGGCTAAAGCATTTACTGAAATAAACAATGTTATTGATGAATTTATTGGAAATAAAGTTTTTGAAAAGATAATGTTGAAGTATAATGCTTAAAATTCAAAAAAGAATTCATAATTTTTCTTTATTCTAACGAATTATTTTTCACATTATATACTCAAGCTCTTTATTATATTCACAATATTATTAACAAATTTAAGTTAACTATAAAAGCTTAAAATCTTATACAGATATAATAAATGTATGAAAAAGAAATTTGATCCCATTTTTGTTATTATTTCAGGAGGAAGCGGCAGTGGGAAAACAACCGTTGCAAATTTAGTTAAAAAAAATTTACCAAAATGATGTACAAGTGAAGTTGTTTCATTAGATAATTTTTATATTCCTAGAAATAAAATTAAAACTAATAATTATGACAGCCCAGAAGCTATTGATTGATTTTTAGTAAGAAGTGCCATAGTTTCATTGATAAAAGATCAAAAGACAACAAAAATCCCTATCTATGACTTCACTAAACAAATGTATACGGGCACAAAATTGATTAAACCAGTCGATGTCCTTATTTTTGAAGGGATTTTAGCACTTTATGATGAAAATATTAAGGATATGGCTAATATTAAAATATATATTGATGTTCCAGATGATGAACGATTAATAAGAAGACTTAAGCGTGATTTGAAAAGTAGAGGGAGCGATGTTGATAAAACAATTAGTGCTTGAAGAGAGAACGTTATTAGAATGCATCATAAATATGTCGAGCCAACCAAATATATCTCAGATTTAATTATTCCTTGAGGTGGCGATAAGGAAAATTT
This sequence comes from Mycoplasmataceae bacterium, assembly GCA_031289655.1. Taxonomy (GTDB): domain Bacteria; phylum Bacillota_I; class Bacilli_A; order Mycoplasmatales; family Mycoplasmoidaceae; genus Malacoplasma_A. The sequence goes on along the minus strand of JAITPC010000004.1, from coordinate 5,537 downwards.
AATACCAATAAAAGCAATTTCTGGTGCTTTAGAATATGCTATATATTCTGGGAAAAACAAAAAATAATATTATCCAATATTATAAAAAGAGACTTTTATGAGACTTTGACTATAAAAAATATTTTATATTTTATATTGTATGAATCTCAGAGATTTGATCATTAAATACAAGGAAAGTAATGAACCATTATGACTAAATTTGCTTTATTACAAGTATAAAGATAGAATGGACAATAAAATAGGAAAAATTATTAGATTATATCCATTTATAAAATTGAATAAGGAAGATTTTATCGTAGAATCATATAGATCTCTTAAAATTTCTGTTGATCGGTGAAGAATGAGAATGAATGAATCAGATTTTAATAAAATTTTATTTTCTGTTTTATTTCTTAATGCCAAAAACTTTATTAGAATAATGTACACTAACAAGGAAAAATTTTTAACAAGTGCGATTGCCGAAGATAAAATTAACTATGAAAAAGATTTTAATATAGAGTATGAAATTACTGATATGTTGATGGAAAAGGAAAGAGATGATCAAATCCGCGGTATTATTGAACATATGCCTGATAGTATTAGAACGATTGTAATATTAAAATATCAAGGTTTCAGCAATCAATACATATCTGACACATTAAATGTCAATATAAAAGATATTAAAAATAAAATGTCAATATTTAAAAAGATAGTTGTGCAAAGGAAAATATCAGTAAAGTAAAAAGAGGCATAACCCGCCGGTTATACCTCTTTTATTTGGTACCATTTCGCTTCATCCTTGCCATTTGTGTCATTCATATATTTGACGGTATATTATAAAATTTTTGTGGAAATAGTTTATTCCATTATTAGAATAAATATTTCAGGTGAAATTATAATTTTACCCATGTCGTGAAAATGTTTTTTCTTTCTTTATTTTTCTAACACATGTTAAATTCATAAATAGATCAAACATTAACACAACAAACAAACATTAGTCATGAATGTACAAATTACAATAAATCTGCAATTATGTTATATATGACATTTTGGTGTTTATTAAAAGAATTTTACTATAAATATATAATATTTATTTTATATATAAAACTATATATAATATATGTATATATTATATTATAAATGGCGACTAAGGATATAAACCAAATTAAGAACGATTTATCAAAAACCAAAGTTTTGGATCAACCTATTGCCAAGGAATTACAAAATTCATTTTTAGAATATGCAATGAGTGTTATTGTTGCTCGTGCTCTTCCTGACGCGAGGGATGGTTTTAAACCTGTTCATAGAAGAATTTTATTTGCTACATATGGATTAGGGCTAAGTTCGGATAAGCCGCATAAAAAATCAGCAAGGATAGTTGGAGAAGTAATTGGTAAATTTCACCCTCATGGTGATACTGCAGCATACGAGACAATGGTACGTATGTCACAAGATTTTTCAATGAGATATCCTTTAATTGACGGACATGGTAATTTTGGCTCTACTGATGATGGGCCAGCTGCGATGAGATATACTGAAGCAAGGTTAAGCAAGATTGGTGATTTGGTATTGGAAGATATTGAAAAAGATACAGTTAAATGAGTTGATACGTATGATGGTAGTGAGAAAGAACCAGAAGTTCTCACTTGCTTGTTACCAAATATGTTAGCCAATGGATCAAATGGTATTGCAGTAGGAATGGCTACAAATATCCCGCCGCATAATCTTAATGAGTTAGTTGCAGCCATTAAAATGTTGGCACAAAATCCAGATGTAACTATTGAACAAATCAAAACTGTTTTAAGTGGTCCTGATTTCCCTACGGGTGCTGAAATTATTGGTTTGGAAGGAATTCATAATTATTTTAATACTGGCCATGGTAGCGTAATGGTACGAAGCAAATTGGAGATTAAATATCACGATAATTCAAAGTCTACAATTATTGTTAAAGAGTTACCATATATGGTATCAAAAAAATCCTTAATCGATAAAATCGTTGAGCTTGTTAGAGATAAAAAGATTGAAGGTATTGCTAATTTGCAAGATTACTCTAATAGAGATGGAATTCGAATCGAAATTGAGACAAAAAAAGATGTTGTTCCTGAAGTTTTGTTGAACCAGTTATACAAAACAACATCTTTACAAACAACTTTTCCTGTTAATATGCTGGCATTGGTTGATGGCGAGCCACGAATATTGAATGTTAAGCAGTCACTAGAAATTTATTTGGCTCACCAAATTGATGTTTTGAATAAAAAAACATTTTTTGAAAAGAAAAAAGCTGAGGCTAGAGCACATATTTTAGATGGACTTTATATAGCAACAAAAAACATTGATCAAATTATTAAAATGATTAAAGAAGCTGGTGATAATGATGAGGCAATAAAAAATTTAATGGATAAATATAAAATTGACGAAATTCAAGCAAAAGCTATTACTGAAATGAAATTAAGAAATTTAAGTGGATTAGAAAGAAATAAAATTGAACAAGAATTAAATGAATTAAAAGCTTTGATTAGTGATCTAAAAGATATTTTATCAAAAAAATCGAGACAATTACAAATTATTAGCGATTCACTAGATAAATTGGCGAAAAAATTTGGCGATAAGAGACGAACAGTAATTAGGACCGATATAACTAGTGATATTGATGATGAAGATTTGATTCCCGAAGAAGATATTTTAATTACTATGAGTAGCCAGGGTTACTTAAAACGATTGCCTATTGATGTTTATACAACTCAACACCGTGGTGGAGTTGGAGTAATTGGCGCTCAAACCCATGAGGATGATGACGTTGAAAAAATTATTACTGCCAATACACATACGGATTTATTGTTATTTAGTGATTTGGGTAAGGTTTATAGAATTAGAGGGCATCAAGTTCCATTGGGAAGTCGAACTAGCAAGGGTATCCCTGCCATAAATGTTATTGGTATAGAAAAAGGTGAAAAAATATTAACGATTTTACCAATTGATGGAGATGAATATAAGGAATGCAATTTATTTTTTTGTACAATTAAAGGCGTTGTTAAGCAAACTGAATTGATTGAATTTGAAAGAATTAATCATAGTGGAAAAATTGCTATCACTTTAAAAGAAGGTGATAAATTATTCAATGTTATTAAAAATAAACCAGGAAATGAAATATATATCGGAAGTAGCAATGGAAATTTAGTAAGATTTGAGGAAAGCCAAGTAAGAACCATGGGAAGGACTGCAAGTGGAGTTGGTGGCATTGATATGGAAGAAAAAGAAAAAGTTGTTGGTTTGAGTTCAAGTATTTTTGGCGGGAAAATTCTTTCCATCGGTGCTCATGGCGCTGGAAAACTAACTGATGTTGAAGAATATAGAAAAACCAAAAGAAATGCAAAGGGTGTCCGAACACTTAAAATTACACCAAAAACTGGTAAGCTTGTTTATATTGGCGCAGTTAATGGAGATGAAGAAGCTTTATTAATCACCCATAGTGGAAAAGTTATCAGATTCGCGTTAAGTGAAATTAATACAATCGGCAGGAGCACAAGTGGAGTAAGACTAATGAATATTGATGAAAATGATAAAATTCAATCTGTTGCTATGTTTAAATCAGGAGAATTGGCTGAACCAGAAGAAGGCGATGGAATAATTATTGCCAAAACACAAAAAATTGATCTTGATTAAGGTTTTTATAATACTTCGTTCAAATCAAATCCATAAGGTTTTAAGAGATTATCATACAATCAAATATGATCATTTAATTCAGTATTTGAATAAACTTTTCTCAAGAACTTAATTAGAGGGCTAATGTTATCAGTTAAAACCCCATCGCGGTTTAATTCGACAATTTTTTTAGCATATCACTCCGGAATTCATTTCTTTTTTTCTTCATCTGTTGTATTTCCATAAACTTTTCCATAACACGTTGAAGAAGAATGAAAATTATATAAATAAATATTTTTAAATATAAAATCAATTTTTTTTGCATATATATATGTAAATGGTACTACTAATGTATCAGTTCCGAAATGTTTAAATTCATCATAGGTAGGGAATGAGATATTCATCTTTTCCAAAAATGATTTTCTAAATGCTCTTCCTCACAACATTTGCGCGTTTTTGGTTAATAATAAATATTTAGGGGATGCGATATTGAATTGTTTTGCATCTTGTTCAAATGTATTCATAGCTTTCATTTGGACAGGCTGTACGGCTAATAATTCTTTGAAGGATAAATTTTTAGGATTATTAACCATCAAACATTTGCCAATAACTATATCAACATTTTCATTAGCTTCAAATTTTTCAATGCAATCTTTAAAAAAATCTTTTTCAATTATTAAATCATCGCTATCTACATAAACAATGTATTTGCCAGATGAAGCTTTAAAAGCTTCATTTCTACTATAAGCAACTCGCATATTTGTCTCATGATTTATGACAATGATTCTTTTATCCTTTAAATGATATTCATTTAATATTTCCTTGCTTTTATCACTAGAAGCATCATTAACACAAATTACCTCAAAATCATCCATAGTTTGTAACAAGATATTGTCTAAACAATCCTTTAATCATCGATCAGCATTCCATATTGGTAAAATTACACTAATATTCATTTATTAAATTATATATATTGGAGGTAAACTTTTAAACAAAGGAAGATTTTAAGTGCCTATAGTAATATTAGTATGAACAGTAATTCCGCCAATGCTGAAGTATAAATCATTATTAAAACTACTTGTAGGTGTTCCAGCAGCAGTCAAATAACCAATTCCGTTGGGATAATCAGATGATACAAATAATTTGCCAAAATCTAATCCATTTCAGGTTGTACTCATGGAAGCAGGATTTTCTCCAACTAATACATCGTAAGAATGCCCGTATAAATTGCTATAAAGTACAGTAGCGAAATTTTGAGCAGAGTTTGTTGCGCCAGAAATTCATGCAGTTGAATTAGTTTGTGCCGCGCTATATATATGTTGCGGTCCTGCAATGTTGATAGAAATTTCTTGAATAATTCCACCAATACTAAAATATAATGTTTTTGCAACAGCACTACTTGGAGTTCCGTTAGCCGAAACAGAATAATAACTCACTCCATTTGTTATTGAAATAGGTGAAAAAGTTAAACCATCATATACACTAGTTAAACTTGAACTATTTTCTCCACATTTAACAGGGTAAAGTCCTTGCGGAAAATTTGATGTAGTAATACTCAAAATAGATCCACTATTATTAATGCCTGATTGTCAAATAGTAGCATTTTGAGCTCCAGTTCATTTTGGCTGTGCCGGTGATATGGTAATTTTTATTGAGGCAATTTTACCATTTATTTTAAATCAAAGTTTCTCATTATAGGTATCAATGGGGTTACCTTCAACAGTTATATATTGGGTAGAACTCGTGTCACGTCCAAATGACAAAGAATTTCAATGGTTATCTGTAAACGAATCACTAGTTGTCGCACAATATATGCTACCACCTGAAAAATCAAAAGTGCCGTCATCTACTATAGAAATAAAGTGACTATTGCTAATGGTTTCACCAACATATGCGCTATAAATTTGGTTACCTCT
>JAITPC010000003.1 GCA_031289655.1 Mycoplasmataceae bacterium | reverse complement strand
ATTTTCTTATCAATTTTCTCGTCTAAATATTTACAATAACTTTGTCAAGTATTAAATTTTGTATTTATCTTGTTCATCTGTTCATTATTTATTATACTAAGTTGAAGTTTAATCATAGTTTTCTTAGTATATTCATATAGATGAACAACCTCATTCGAATTAATATTATTGACAAGGATTAGTTTTATTTCATTTAGTGAGAGATTGGCAAAACAACAAAGTTTACTAATAGAAACTTTAATGGATTTAATTTTATTGTTACTCAATGTTTTCTTTACTTTGCTGATATTAAGTTCTGTGTTTGTTTGTAACTGTAATAAAAATGCCATAATATCCTCCATAATAGTATGTGCGAAAATTTTCATTTGGCGTTTTTATTTCTGAAATTTTAGTATTTCAGTATGGAAAATTTACTTAGAAAATATCATCATTTGTAAATAATTTATGTTTAAAATTTTGGAATGGCAAATATTAAAATATCAATAAATTAGCACTCAACACCACAGACTGCTAATTTTGTTATATAATATTTTTGTAAAGAGGAAAATAATATGGCAAAGAATGTAATAATCGGAATAGACTTAGGAACAACTAACTCATGTGTTAGTATTATGGAAGGAACAAAACCAAAGGTTCTTGAAACACCAGAAGGAAAGAGAACAATCCCTTCTGTTGTCGCTTTCAAGAATAATGAGTTTATTGTTGGTGATGTTGCTAAACGTCAAATGATCACAAATAAGGATACCATTGTTTCTATTAAAAGAAAAATGGGAACAAATGAAAAAGTTGAATTAGGTGGTAAACAATATTCACCTGAAGAAATATCAGCTAAAATTTTATCTTATATAAAGGGATATGCTGAACAGAAATTAGGGTATAGCGTTAGCAAAGCTGTTATTACAGTTCCTGCTTATTTTAACGATGCTCAAAGAAATGCAACTAAAACTGCAGGGAAAATTGCTGGTTTAGAGGTTGAAAGAATTGTTAATGAACCAACAGCTGCCGCTTTAGCCTATGGGTTGGATAAATTAAATAAAAAGCAAAAAATTTTAGTTTATGATTTGGGCGGAGGAACATTTGATGTTTCTTTATTAGATATGGCTGATGGTGCTTTCCAAGTTTTAGCTACGAGCGGTGACAATCGTTTGGGTGGAGATGATTGGGATCAAAAAATTATTGATTGATTAGTTAAGGAAGCAAAAACTGAATTCTCAATCGATTTGAATAAAGATAAAATGGCTATGCAAAGATTGAAAGAGGCCAGTGAAAAGGCAAAAATAGATTTAAGTGGCCAGTTAGAGGTTGAAATAATGTTGCCATATTTGTCAATGAGTGAAGCTGGTCCTGTTAACTTGATGAGAAAATTGACACGTGCTCAATTTGAGAAGATGACAAGCGATTTACTGGAAAGAACTAAAAAACCAGTTCAAGATGCAATTAAAGAATCTGGGTTAAAGCTAAATGAAATCGATCAAATATTATTAGTTGGTGGTTCTACAAGAATGCCACAAGTTTATGAATTAGTTAAACAGTTGACGAAAAAAGAGCCAAATAGAACTATTAACCCTGATGAGGTTGTTGCTATGGGTGCAGCTATACAAGGTGGAGTTTTAACAGGTGATGTTAATGATATTTTATTATTGGATGTTACACCATTATCGCTTTCAATCGAAACTATGGGCGGAGTTGCTACGCCAATTATTAAAAGAAATACAACAATTCCTGTTTCTAAATCTCAGACATTTAGTACAGCAGAAGACAATCAACCAGCAGTTGACGTTCATGTTGTTCAAGGAGAAAGGCCAATGGCAAAAGATAACAAATCATTGGGAAATTTTCAATTATCAGGTATTGAACCAGCGCCAAGAGGAGTGCCGCAAATTGAAATTACATTTAACATTGATGCCAATGGAATTATCAATGTTACTGCTAAGGATTTAAAAAATAACAAGGAAGCAAATATTACCATTAAAGGAAGCGGTGCTTTGAGCGAAGAGGAAATTAATAGAATGGTTAAAGAGGCTGAAGAAAATAAAGATGCTGATGAAAAAAGAAAAAATGAGTCAGAAACAAAACACCGTGCTGAAACTTTAATCAATACTTTAGAAAAAGGATTAAATGATGATAAATCTAAAGATATGCCTGCAGATCAAAAAGAAATGGCCAGTAAGCAATTGGATGAATTAAAAACTTTATTGAAGGATGAAAAATGAGATGAGCTAAAAGATAAATTAGATCAATTTGATTCTATGGCAAGTCAATTTGCTCAAGGTGGTAACAATTCTGGCGGGAATAACGAACCACAAGAATAAAACTAGCTAAATTTTTTACTTATTCTTTCATCATTACGTTTTTTAATATCATATCGTTTATCTTTAATGTTTTTATGCTTAGCTATAGCTAGTTCTATTTTAATTTTATCATTTTTAAAATAAACTTTTGTTGGGATAATTGTTAATTTTTCTTTTTTAATTTGATAATCAATTTTTTTAATTTCGTCCTTATTAAGTAACAATTTTCTTTTACGAGTAGGTTCTAGTTTGTCAATCTTACTATCGTGCTGAAAAGGAGGAATGTACATGTTTAATAAGAACATTTCCTTATTTTTGCTAATAATACCAAAAGATTCATCAATATTTCCATTGCCTGACACTAATGATTTAACTTCATTACCTTTTAGACTTATCCCAGCTTCATAGGTATCAATAACATGGTAATTTAGATTAATTTTTTTATTAGGAAAAATAATTCTTGACATAATATAGAAATTATAATCTTATCATGCTAGATAATCTAAAATTTAAATTAGATAAAATTCCTAAGAAATCAGGCGTTTATTTGTGAAAAGATAAGATTGGCAATGTCATTTATGTTGGCAAGGCTAAAAATTTATTTAATAGAACACATCAATATTTTTTAAACAATATTAATGCTAAAACAAATGAGCTTGTTGATAATATTTATGATGTTGATTTCATTGTCAGTAAAAATGATAATGACGCTCTAATTTTAGAATTTAATCTTATTAATAAATATAAGCCTAAATTTAATATCTTATTAAAAGAAAATAATAATTATCCATATATAGTTTTAACTAATGAATTAAATCCACGATTGATTTATACTAGAAATTATAAAAAATTTAAAGGTAAATATTTTGGTCCATTGGCTTCGAATACCATGAATAAATATAGCATATACAATTTATTGCAGCGATTATTTCCATTAAGAAAATGCTCATCTCTTCCTAAAAAATCATGTTTATATTATGATATGAAAATGTGTTTGGCTCCTTGCGTTAATAAAATTGGTAAAAATGAATATGACATTATTATTAAACAAATAAATGATTTTTTTAGTGGGAATAATAGACAAATCCTATTAACATTAAAAAATAAAGAGAAAATAGAATCAAAAAATTTGAATTATGAACAAGCACAAAAATATTTAGAATTAATTAAGGCAATTAATAGTTTAAAGGATAATGTCAGGGTTAATGTTCAATTAAATTCTAATCAAAAAATTGATATTGTTGGATATTTTATTAAGGATAATTATTTGACAATTATGATCCATTCATATATCAAAGGTAAATTATTAGAAGTTAATAAGCAAATTACTGAGATGTATAGCGATGTTAACGAATTACTCTCTTCATATCTAAACCAGTATTATCAAAATAATTTGAATAAACCTTCATATTTGTATATTAGAGATAAAATTGAATTGATTAATGACATCGCGATTATTAATCCTGTTAAAGGTAAATTTAGTGAATTAATAAGCAATGCTAACGTTAATGCCGAACAGTATTTTAAATCTAATTATTTGGTTTATCAAAAGCAAAAACAAAATAATGAATTAGCTTATGAAGAACTTAAAAAACTTCTTAATGTAGATAATTTAAGTCTTATTCATGCATTTGATATGAGTAGTTTATTTCATAAAGATAAAATTGGAGTTATGATTGGACTAGAAAATGGAACATTTAATAAAAAATTATATCGAAAATTTATTATTAAAAATGATAGTAGTCAGGGTGATACTCAATATATGTATGAAGTTGCAACTAGACAATATAAAAGAATGGTTAATGAACAACAGTCATTGCCCAACCTAATCATTGTTGATGGTGGGATTAATCAAATCAACGCTATCATTTTAGCTCTTAAAACATTGTCCTTAGATAAAATTATCCCAGTAATTGGTTTGAGTAAAAATAAAATGCATAAAACTGATTCAATTGTTTTATCGAATAATCATAAAATTGCTCTAGAAAAAAAAAGTGGATTATATTTTTATTTATTTAATATACAAGAAGAAGTTCATAGGTTTGCAATTAATTTTAATAGGAGTAAAAGAAAAATAAAATAATTTTATAGAATCTTAGTGTTTGGATGTGGAATAATAAATTTTATTTCTCCTTGTTAATTGATTCTTTATACTCTCGTTTATAATTAAGTTTTAAAGAGTAAATAATATAAAGTAATGCTATGTTAGCGAGAGGAATAAAACCAAGTTTTTTCATGACTATAATATATTTTTTTTCTTCAAAAATATTAAGCATTCCCAAAGTCATTAATAGAATTAAACTAGAAAACCCATAGCATATTACAAGGCAAACAACTGATGGCCAAAATCAATTAAAAAATGAATGATTAGTCACAAAAAATAAAGACACTATCATAAAAATAAAACCAATAAGTGAAAAGAAGTTTAATCAAAAAATTCAACGTAATTGGGAAAATATTTTATCTTTTTCTCTTAGGTTATTCATATTTAAATTATAGTTTTAATGTATTTGTTTAGTATTTTTTTCAAAATTAATTTTCTGAGTGGTGTTTTCTTTCATCTTATTAATTAATGATGCAATTTTATTTTGATCTTTATTTTCGTTATTTTCTTCTTGAAGTATTTGAATTGAAATGGAAGTACTAATTAAATCATATTTCTTTTTTTCTATTTCATTTATAGAATCATTCGCACTATCAGTTCTTTTATTTTTGTCAATATTAACCAATTCTTTATTTTTAATATCCTCAATGAGATAACCAGCAATTTTATATTTTTCCTCACCATAAGTAGTTTTAATTAAATCGTAAATATTTTTCTCACTAATTTTTTTTTCATCATTGTTTAATACCATCATTATTTTTAGTATCATGACTTCAACGGGAAATATTCTAATCAATTCATTAAAATATATCTTTTTGAATAAATTCACCACTTGTTCATCATTTATACCTAGCAAAATAAGATTATTAAGATTTTGTGTAATTGTATTGCAGATAGTGTTTATTTTATCCTTTTCAATGTCAATTTCTTCTTTTTTCACTCCCTCTGAACTATTGTTTGTTTGTTTTGTGATGGTTTTCTTAATTCCTAAGGGCTTATTTCTTTCTTGGAGTAACTCATCAAATTTTTCATTTAGGCCACTTAGCGAAATCCCACTTTTTTTACTCAAGTATTCTAAATGAGTTGTTTTTAATAAAATATCATTTATGTCAAGCATGGTATTTAATATTTCCCTTATTAAACTAATTTTTTCATCAATCGGCTTGTCAATGTCAAATTTATTATCAATCAAAAAAGAGATGTAATCTCTCCTTTCGTCAATTATTTTTCCAAGCATTTCTTTACCTTCTTTTCTTAATAGTTCATCAACGTCTTTATATTTTGTATCATATTTACCAATGATATACGTGTCAATTTCACTTTCAATAATTTTTTTGCCATTATTAATGGTAGCTATCGTGCCAGCATTATCATTATCAAATGCTAGAATAACGGTTTTAAGCGTTGGGATTGATTGGATAAGTTTAATGTGTTCATCGCTTAGATTTGTTCCCATAGTTGCAACAACATTTTTACATCCAATTGAATAAAATGCAAGGGCGTCCATAAAACCTTCAACAATGATTAATTTGTTCGGATTAGAATTTAGGGCATTGTGGAAATTGTATAAAATTTTTGATTTTGTAAATATTTCATTTTCCTTAGAATTTAAATATTTTGGTTCCATATTGCTCATAGTTCTTCCGCTAAAGCCAACAATCATTCCATCATTATCTAAAATTGGAAATGTAATCCGATCAACCATAAAATCGCTAATACCGCCAAGTTCATCAATATTAATAATCCCTGCATTTTTTAACTGTTGCTCATTTCAGGTTAATTTTTTATCATAGTCTTGTCCAAACATACTATTTTTATTTGTTAATATATTGAAAATCAAGTCTTTTTGGATGGGTGCATATCCAATAGCAAATTCTTTAATTATTTCTTTACTCAGTCCTCTTTTTATTAAGTATTCTAATTTATCATTATTTCTTTCATCAAATAACATTCCAACGTATAGTTCATTCGCTTTTTTGTTGATGTCATATAAGTATTTAATTTTGTTATCAAATTGCGAACCACTAAAAAAACTTTCTTTTTCGCTAAAATCATAATTAATCATTTCGCCAACAATTTTAATAGCTTCCAAATTACTAATTTTTTTATACATTTCAACGAATTTAATAACATTCCCACCGACTCCGCAAACAAAACATTTTCATATTTTTTTCTTGTTATTAACTGTTAGACTAGGGTTCTTGTCTGGGTGGAAAGGACAAATACCCACATAATTTGCACCTATCTTTTTAAGCTTTATAAAACCAGAAATAACTGCTACGATATCAGCCCTTTCAATTATCTCTTTAACTATTTTATAATTAATAGATTGCATCTATTAAATTATAGTTTCTAAACAATGATTATGTAGCATCATACATGATAATAATTTATAATAATGATAACATGAGAAATATTTTGGATCAAATAATAAAGCTAATTAAAAAATATGATAGAATATCTTTGTTTTTTCATTCACATCCTGATTTTGATACATTAGGTTCTGTTTTTAGTTTAAGGGAATATTTAAGAAAAAAATATCCACATAAAAATGTATTAATATTAGGTTTAGAAGGAATTGATAAAAAATATTTTGATAGATTTATCGAAGTTAAAATGGATAAAACGCCAAGTGATGAATGAATCGTTAAATCTTTGGGGATTGTTTGTGATACTGCTAATAGTGCAAGGGTTTATGAACAAAAATTTAAGCTCTGTAAAAAAACTATCAGAATAGACCATCATCCGCACGATGAAAAGTTTTGTTTTCTCGAATGAATTGAAAGGGATCGTTCCTCAGTTTGTGAAATGATTGGTGAATTATTGTTTTATTGAGACAAAAAATATATCAATAGTCTGGTTGCTTCATGCCTATATATTGGTATATTGACCGATACAAATAGATTTTATTATCCCTCTACAACCAAGAGCACCTTAAATTTAGTTGCAAAACTTTATAAGAGAATGAATGATAGAATGGGCATTCAAGAATTATTATGTTCAAAAAACATTGAGGATATCAAATTTCAACAGTATATTTACTCAATTGCTAATTTTGATATAGTTAAGCATGTTGCTTCTTTGTTAATACCAAAGTTAATTTTTAAAAAATATAAAGTTGAAAATAATTCAATGATTTGAACAATGTCAAATATTAAGGATATTGAAATATGAACAAGTATTTATTATGAAGAAGAAATGAAGAAATGAAAAGGCTCAATTAGGAGCAAAAAAATTGATATCACACCAGTAGCAAAAAAATATAACGGTGGTGGACATAAATTAGCAAGCGGTTTTGTTTTAGAAAATGAAAAAGATTTTAGTAAAGTTATTGCCGACTTAGAAAAGTTGATAAAATAGTTTATTTTTTTGTTAATAAAATAAAAGCATAATAATTAGGTCCAGTATGTGCAACTATAACTGAGGAAAGGATGCTCCGTTGAATTTTGATGCCTTTTGGAATTTTTGATGCAACATTATCAAGTATAACTTTATCAATATCATTAATTTTAAATTTATCACTATAGTTTTTACTCATTAAAATTCCTGATCTTTCAATATTTTTATAATCAAAATTAGTAATAATTTTTCTAAAATATTCATCACATAGTTTAGGAAATTCACTAATTTTTTTTGTATTGGCACGGTTTGTGACTCCTTCTCTATCAAACGAATTAAAAGGAATGATATGTAATAATTTGGCAATCAAGCCTTTTGTTTTATTAATTCTTCCGCCATTCACTAAATGTGTCAAATCAGGAACAATCAATGCTGCTCCACAATGATCACGGTAGTGATTGATTAAATTATTAATTGAATTATCATTGAGTTTACTATTTTTTTTAAGGCTAATTAAATCTTGCAAAAATCATTCGCACATAATTGTTAGCATATATTGAGGGAATACTTTAACGTTATCAAAGCCATCTGCCGCTAATGTTAGCACATTAACTTGTCCAGATAACTTTGCCGGCATGGGAAAAACATAAACAGTTTTATATTCACGAGAAAGTTTTTGATATAATTGTGCGACGTCATTTAAATTACTACTACTTGTAGTAAAATTTACACCCTGATTTTGTTTTTTTTCAATTGTATCAACATTAATTTCAATTCCATCACGATATGGTTTAGTATTTTCAATAACTGTTAAAGGAATAATGTGTGTGTCAGGATAATTTTTAACATTCTTGTCAGCGGCTGAATCGAAAATAAAGCAACAATCCTTCATATGTATACATATACATTATAATAAAAATATGATAAATAAAGTTAGAGGTACGCAAGATTTGTATGGTAAAAAAATTAACAAATTGCAACATATAGTAACTAATTTCACTAGAATCGCTAATTTGTATGGTTATTCACAAATTAGAACACCTATTCTAGAGAATATCGAAACTTTTGTTCGGAGTGTTGGTGAAACAAGTGATATTGTAAAAAAGGAATTCTATAATTTCATTGATAAGGGCGGTCGGGAAGTTGCTTTACGGCCAGAAGGAACGGCGCCAGTAATAAGATGTGTAATTGAGGAAAAATTATTGTATTCATTGCCAAAACCATTAAAATTTTACTATACTGGTCCAATGTTTAGATATGAAAGGCCACAAAGTGGTAGATATAGAGAATTTGATCAATTTGGATATGAAATTATTGATTCTAATACAATTTATGATGATTTTGAAATTATAAAATTAAATGTTGATTCTTTAAAATCAGTTGGGATAATGGATGTAACAATAAAGATTAATAATTTAGGAACATTTGATTCTCGTGAAAAATGAATTAATTCGCTTAAACAATATTTTAAAAAATATAAAAATGAACTTAGTGAGTTGAGCCAGGAAAGATTAGAAAAAAATCCTACACGTATTTTAGACGATAAAATTGATGGTATAAAAGAATTTGTAAAAAAAGCACCTAAAATAAGTGATTTTTTGTCAAAAGAAGAAAAAACACAACACTCGGGATTACTAAAATTGTTGTCTGAATTTAAAATCAAATATGAAATTGATGAGACTTTAGTGAGAGGACTTGATTATTATACTAACATGGTTTTTGAAATTATTAATAAAGATGGATTAGCACTCGGCGGCGGTGGAAGATATAGCAAATTAGTTAGTGAATTTGGAGGAGAAGATGTTAATTGTGTGGGATCGGCTTTTGGCATCAGCAGAATAATTGATGAATTATCAATGGCAATAGAATCATCAATTGATATTGTATTTGCACCGATGGTTAATAAGGCTGAAGTCAGGGTTTTAAATTATCTGAATAAATGTAGGGAAAAGGGTATCTCATGTGTTGCTAAATATGGTTTTAATAAACTTACAAATGTTTTTAAGTATGCGCAAAATGTTAATGCTAAATATGTTATCATTGTTGGCGAAAAAGAATTAAAAGATAATACTATTTCCATTAAAAATCAAAAAACAATGGATCAAAAAAATATTGATTTTATTGATTTTATTAATTCATTTTAATATGTATGATTTTGAAAAATATTCGCGCGATAAATTACCGAACTATTATCATATTTTAGGTTTACAACAAGATGCAACAAGTGATGACATTAAAAATGCATATAAAGTTATGGCAATGAATTTTCATCCAGATAAAAATAAATCAAAATATGCCTTAAAACACATGCAATTAATCAATGAAGCTTACGATGCACTAAAGAATAATGATAGCAAGCATGTATATGATGGATTACTAAATATGAACCATATACATCATAAAGAAACTAATTCAAAGACAACGAATTTTAGCATTAATTCTCGTCATGCTTTTGAAATGTATGATGAAATTCTTTCGATCATTTTAAAAGCAATCAATGAATTAACTATTAGAAATAAGGGCTCGGTTCGCCATCATAATCTTAAAACAAACATTTATCAATTAAGAAATATTCTAAAAAGAAATGCTAATTTTATTTTGTCACAAAATGAATTAATTTGGATTGAGGACACATTTTCTGCCATTTCTAGTGATAAGGAAATAATCAGTATTTTAAGAGATAAAGTTGACGATGCCGATGACATTATTTTTTTTATAAAGGGATGTATAGAACAATTTATAGAAAAAATGAATCATGAAACATCATACAAAAGAAATGCAAAAAGGTTTGATAAAAAAATAACACTAAGGAAATTTTGAAATTGATGGAAAAGAAATTCACGGTGAAATTGAATATTTATTTTATTATTTATTGCAATAATATTAAGTCCATTTACAACGAGATAATTTATATTATTGAATGCTTGCTAACACAGAGTTAGTCACTACAATTCAGAATTAAAATTTTATTTATTTTATAAATAAGTAAAAAATCTCGTCACAAATCCCCCCCCCGGTGTATATAATCTAGATACATTATATTTATCTAATCTTATATAATTAAGATATGGCTTCAAAAAAAGGAACAGGAAGTACAAAGAATGGAAGAGACAGTAATCCTAAATTTTTAGGTTGTAAAATGGCTGATGGACAATTTGCTAAAGCTGGAATGATTATTTTTCGCCAAAGAGGAAATAAAATTTGGCCAGGTAAGAATGTTGGTCAAGGCAAGGATCATACCTTATTTGCCCTAATTGATGGTACCGTTAAATTTTCTACATTTGAAAGTAACAAAACTAGAGTAGAAATAAAATAGTTTTTATATTTTCAAATATTCTTCTAAAATAATAACAGCGCTAATCATATCTTTTTTATTTTTTATTTGACTAGCTTTTAATCCTATGTCAAATTTTAAACGTTCCGTTGCTTTAATAGTTGTCATTCTTTCATCTTGCATGATTATTTTAACGTTCTTAAATTCTCTTTTTAATGTTTGTCCAAATTTTTCAACAATATTAGTTCACTCATTTTTTGTTCCGTCCATTTTTAGTGGCAACCCTAAAACAATTTGATTAATTTCATTATTATATTTATGAAAAACTTCTTTCAATTTGTTGATACACATTAAATAATTATTTTTAGTAAACTTAAAATTAACTAGTGGAGAAACAATTGTTTTTGTATTATCGGTGATAGCAATGCCCATGCTAGTTGTTCCTAAGTCTATTGCTATAACTCTCATTAATCGAATTTTTTTCCTCGATCTTTATTTTTTTCTAGTCTTTGTCTTAATTCTTCAAGTCGTTCATTGTCTTTGTAGATATGTTTTTGCGAATCTAAATATTGTTTTTCAACTTGATACATTTTTTTATCATATTCACGTTTTTTTTGATCTTCAATAAGTTTTTTTCTATCATTTCTTATTTTCAAAAATAAATTGATAATTAAACAAAAAAGACTAACTCCAGAAAATATCCCCCCAGAAATCATCATCGCTTGTCAATTGTCCCTTAAATTAGGTGTGCAATAAAAATAATATCCTATTCCCATAAGAACTAGTCCAGCCATAAAAACAAATAGAAGACCAGACAAAACTTTATAATTGGCGCCAAATGCACTTTGCATTTCTATGGTATCATTACTCTTTCACCATTTTTCTTTATTTTCTCCATTCTTTTTTTTTTTGAAAAATGTCATCTAATATAATTATAATTATTTTAACATATGTATTCAATAAATAGTATTGAAAATAAGCCTCATGCTATTATTTTCAAAACCATCGGACTAATGGATGTTGATAAAATTATTAATGAATATATTTTTTCGATAATAAAAAATAAAGAAACTGAAAAAAAAATTATTGAAAATAAATTCCTCGACATTGTTCGTATAGATTGTCATCAACATACATTAAAAAAAGAAGAGGTAATAAATATTATTAACAAATTTTCTCGTTCAGCCCAGGAAAAAAATAATAAAAAATTTTATATTATTAAAAATATTGAAAACGCCAGTAAAGAAGCATTAAATTCACTCTTAAAATTTTTAGAAGAACCAACTAGTAACACATATGCTATTTTTACATGTAAGAATATTAATCATGTCTTGCCAACAATCACAAGTAGAAGTCAAATTTTTAATTTAACTTCTAATGAACAAGAGAAACACACATTATTGGATAGATTTAATTTAGATGACGAACAAAGGAAAATAATCAAACATATTTATGACGATTTTAATTTATTAGAAAATGATATTAGGAATCAAAAATTTCATGAGTCATATGATTTTTTTATGAAACTTATGAAAAAGAAAAAAAATAGTGAAATAAAAAAAGATAGTGATGAGTTTAAAAAGATGGATTATTATCAAATATCCTTAATACTTAAAATTTTATTTTATTATTTAAAAAAAGAGGAAGTAATTGAACTAATAGAAAAGATAAAATTAAACCCAATAAAAATATTATTATTTGATAAAATTTATAAATTAATTAACGAGATTTAATCTTAGTTCTACTATTTGATTTTTTAAATATAGCGAATATTGATATACCAATTATGGTAATTCCAACTACGCCAATGGTAATATACATGAATGTATTATTATTTTTGCTTGGGGGGGTAGTTGGGATTCAATCCCCGTTGATGTAATCATCAAAAAGATTGTGTTCATCCCAACTAAAAACCTCAAAATGTGGTTGATATGCTGATGAACCCCAAATTGAACCTCCTCAATAAATTCCCAATAAATTATAACCTGCATCAATCATCATGCTTCCACTAGCTCCTCCACCCAGATTAAAAAGTGGACCAGAACCCATAGCACTATAAGATGCTAAATAATTATTAGAAATTGAAACAATATTTTTTGTGTCATCATCAATATCGTGGCTATGAGTCATACTAGAAAAATTATCTTCCTTACTAGCTATTACATCACTTCCAGTTTGAAATCATGGGACGCTATTATCACCAGTCCCAGCTCAAGTTTTGAATGGATAACCGCCCATGTAAAATGTAGTACCATTATCAATATCATTCATTCTTCTAATACCATTAAATAAAAGACCATTATGTGAATCAGCATAAGCGTTTAATGCGTCAAGGCGAGAATATAATCCAGTCATGTGTGATAAATTTATTTCAATTAAACTAGTATCAACGCCATATTTCTTGGTACCAGTGGAAAAATAATCAGCACTGCTTCATTGCGGTATCGGAAGAGAAGAGGATGCATACATTGGAAATGAAACTAGTGAATCATCATTAGAGGAAGTCGCATATGATATTCCATATCATCCTGAATTTAAACTCACATGCCAATTAGTGAACATGTAATATTTATAATTTTCAATATGTTTAAACAATCACCCCGTTCCTACTCAACCGGCGTCATCACTGCTCTGTTTTTTGCAATAAATACTAAAACTACGATTATAAATAAAATCCTTGATTTCTTGCGGAGAATCATTATTAACACTCGAACAAGTATTAAAAAAAAGTATAGAAAATATCCCAACTGAGGGAACAGCAATAAGCGGCAAGAGGAATATCGGATGGAAAAGTTTCTTCATTACCTATATTATAAATTATTCAACAACACTTCAATCTTCATCGACAAAAAAAGGATCTTCCTTATTAATGTGGTCATAATATAAAATGCCATTAAGGTGATCAATTTCGTGCTGCAAAGCAATTGCTAAAAATCCATGTGCACTAAGTTTAATTTTTTTATTTTCATTGTTCATATCAATTGCTTCAATAAGAATTTTCATCCTTCTTGGGACAAAACCATCAACTTTCTTTTCAACGCTCAAACACCCTTCTCCATCACTTAAATAACAAAATCCTTGGCTAAAAGAAATCACCTTAGGGTTTGCTAATAAATACCTAAATTCTTCATGTTCATAAATAAAATGTAAATAAATAACCCTTTTATTTCAGCCAACTTGATTAGCGGCAATAGCAACTCCTGGTTTTGTGTGATATTTTTCATTGTTACCTTCATATGTAGAATCAATATAATTAATCATTTTTTCTAGATATTCACCATCCGTTTTCGACAATGGAAAAGTTAGTTCATTAAGTTTTTTTCTTAATATAGGATCTTCGTCTGTTTTGATCCATTCGTTATTAGGAATAATATTCATAAAATAATTATAAAACTTTATACATTATTTCTTAAACTTATTGGGTTTATTTGCTTTGAATGAAGTTTTGATATTCAAGAATATCATAATGGCAATTATTAATCCAGCAAGGCTTGCACCGCCAACAACATATCATCCAACGAGCGAAAGTTTAAAACTAGGCATGTCACCAGCGTCGCCTGTATAATATAATCACCCGCAAACAATCGCATTAGAAAATTGCGATTTAGAAGATAAAACTAAACCAAATACGCAAAATGATAATAGTAGAGATATTAAAACATAAAATATGTGATATTTTTTTTTATTATTCTTTAAAAAAATACAAAAACTTATAAGTGCAAATCCAACAAAAACCATACTAGCAATAGCATTAGCGTTTAATTGAAAATTCATATTATCCCTTGCTGTCTCAGGAGTTACCACCATTTGCCAAAATCCTATTTCATATCCTCCGATAGTACCTTTCATTCATACATGAAAACCCTCAGCATTTAGTCCCAAAGTTGTACTTAACAAAAAAACAATCAATAAACAAATATACGTTGAAACTAAACTGTACAAAGGTAATTTATTTCGGAAGGCTTGTTTTATTATTTTGTTCATAATTTAATTATATACATCGGGGGGGGGAATTTGTGGTGCAAATTAAAAAAGAATTTTTACTTATTTATAAAATAAATAAATTTTTTAATCTTGAATTGTAGTGACCAGTTCTGGGTTAGCAAGCATTCAATGATATAAATTCTGTGGTGTTGCGCCAGGGTTAGATGGCAAAATATCTGTATAATTCCAATCAAAATCATTAATATTCATATTGATTGAATTAAAAGCACTCCATGTTAATTCACTACAAAATCAACTAGGAGCACTAGTATAAGCACCTTTTGTTATGATGAGTGGAACATTGTAATTGGCATTAATTTGATTTAGACAAAAATTAAGTACCTGATTTTTCTGTTCTGGTGTTAATCCATTAATTCTAAATATGCTAATTGATGATAAACTTGAGTCATCGATTGCACCATATTCTACCCCGGCACTAGCAGATTCGAGTATTGAATAAACATTATTGCCGGGATTTACTAGTGTGTCAATTTTTATTCCGCTATAAATAGCCGTATGACCGATGTTATATTTATTGTTCATTCCTCAAAATATAATGTCTCCTAATTCCAAGGATGATCAAATACTATTATTATATGTAAATGTATGGTCTATACCTAGGGCAGATTTGCTACCACTAGTTTTATTTCCATAAATATCCAGATTTCAACTGTCGCCAATACTTTTTAAGTATTGAAGATAAAATTGAGCACCCAAATCACCTGTGAAAAAAGTGGGAATACTGGCTGCAAAAATATTAAAATAACCATCTGGTATTGGAGCCTCATCTACATCTATCTCAATTACATCATGCAAATTAGGATAAACTGAAAGAAAATTACCAGTATATTCAATATAAAGGTTTATTATTCCTTGAATATCAAATTTTGTTTTAACATCATTGAATATTGCATTTTCATTTTCTTGTGATAAAGTTACAAATTTGTTCAATAACCTTTGTGTGAATAAACTTTTTGAACTAATATATGAGTTAATTTTATTCGTATTGCCTGTAAAAGTTGTTTTATAACAATCAATTGTGTTAGCGTCATCCATTTTATTAAATCCCATTTTGCTAGTAGCATCTTCATCTAAGAAGTAGCCAAGGTTGGTTATGTCTGAACAAAAGTTACTATAGCTTGCAACAAAAGCGATAGATAATGCGGGTGCATCAATTGTGCTAGTAGCTCCCGGTAGATAAGTTGATATTGCTGTATCAATTTCATCTTCGAGATATGCTGCAAAATCAGTTCACACAATTTGACTAAAGATATTGCTATATCCGACTAAAAAATTATTAGCATTTTTAAAAGTTCATGTTGTCACATTATTATCGTAAAATCTGCCTTGTGGGGTAGGAGTTGCACATGAAGAAAAAGTAAATACTAGTGGTGTCAATAGTAATGGAAAATATAGACGATTGGAACTCACCCTATATATATTATAATTATTACAAGATGAACATCAATAAAGATTTAAATAAAATATGCGGAATATTATTGGCCAAGGCTATTAGTGATATGTATCCAACAATAATTTTGGGTAATATTCAGGTTGGTGATGAGATTAATAATGAATATGGATTTACTTATTCTTTTGATCTTGAAGAACGATTAAATCATCAATCATTTGGAAAAATACAAAAACAAATGCAAAAAAATATTGATCGAAACTATAAGATTGAATACCTAAGTATTTCTAAAAGTCAAGCATTAAAAATTTTTAAGAATAATAAATACAAAATTGAATTAATTAATGATTTTAGTACTGACAAAGTTGATATAGTTAAGTTTGGTGATGATTATACTGATATTTGTGAACAATTATCAATTATGAAATTATCAGCTATTAAAGAAATTAAACTAAATAACATTGGCGGGGTATATTGGAAACATTCATCAAAAAACAAACAATTGCAAGCAATTTCTGGTGTAGCTTTTGAATCAAAGGAACAAGTCAAAGATTATGAAGATGAAATCAAAGACCGTCAGGAAAGAGATCACCGTTATATAAACAAAAATATGGAATTGTTTTTTATTAATGATACAATGGCCGGTCCTGGTTTACCTTTTTGGTTGCCAAATGGTGCAGCGACTAAATATGTTATAGATGAATATGTTC
Organism: Mycoplasmataceae bacterium; assembly: GCA_031289655.1. Taxonomy (GTDB): domain Bacteria; phylum Bacillota_I; class Bacilli_A; order Mycoplasmatales; family Mycoplasmoidaceae; genus Malacoplasma_A. The sequence continues at coordinate 7,069 of JAITPC010000003.1, read as the reverse complement.
ATAGGTTATTAGTTAGAAATGGTTATCAATATGTGCAAACTCCAGTGCTTGGAAAAAAAGAATTATATGAGACGAGTGGGCATTGATTTCACTACCGTGAAAATATGTTCGCACCATGTCAAGTAGATAATGATGTTGAGGTTTTGAGGCCAATGACTTGTCCGCACCATTTGTTGGTATACCAATTTAAACCACGAAGCTATCGAGAACTACCATTTAGAGTTTTTGAGGATGCAATTCTACATCGTTATGAAAGTTCTGGCAGTTTAATCGGGCTAGAACGAGTGAGACAACTTAGATTGATTGATACGCATGTTGTTTGTGCTTTAGACCAAATTAAAGATGCTGTGGGAACTGCTTATAAAGTTATTGAGGAAGCATCTAAAAAATTTAATTTAGAGCCTCAATGAATTGATTTATCATTACATGATCCAAAAAATAAGGAGAAATTTTTTGACGGCGAAGAAACTTGACAAAAAGCTGAGAATTTATTAAGAAATTTGTTAGATGAAATGAAAATTAAATATAAAGAAGAAGTTGGTGAAGCTGCTTTTTATGGGCCTAAAATTGATATGCAATTAAAAACTCCTTTAGGTCATGTAATTACTGCATATACTATTCAACTAGATTTCTTATTGCCAGAAAGATTTCAACTAGAATATATTGATGATAATGGAAAAAAGCAAAGACCAGTATTGGTTCATGCAAGTGTTATCGGTACTTTAGAGAGATTCATGGCGACTCTATTGGAAAAAAATAAAGGTATTTTTCCATTATGGTTAGCGCCAATTCAAGTGGAAATTATCCCAATTGATAATGAAAAACATAATAAAAAATGTTTGGAAATTAAGCAAGCATTATTGAACAATGATATTAGAGTACATTTTGATATTAGAATTGAAAGATTGAGCAAAAAGATTAGAGATGCACAGATTGCTAAGATTCCCTATCAAATTATTATTGGCGATGATGAAATAAATAGTGCTACTATTTCATATCGGGAGTATGGCAAAGAAGAATCACATAAATCAACAGTAAATGATTTTGTGAAATTGGTAAAAACTATTGTTAATAACAATTAATTTGCCAAAATAGGCATAATCGCTATGTTCATTATAATTACTATATATTATGGCTGTTAGTTATAAAGATGATGATATAAAGGTATTATCAGGGCTAGAACATGTTCGTAAAAGACCAGGAATGTACATTGGATCAACTGATTCAACAGGGCTGCACCATTTAATATGAGAAATCTTTGATAATTCCATCGATGAAATTATTAGTGGCAATGCTAATAACATTGAGGTAATTATCCATAAGGATAATAGTGTGACTATTAAAGACAATGGTCGTGGTATTCCAACAGGTATTAATAAAACAACTAAATTATCAACCGTTGACACAGTTTTTACTGTTTTAAATGCTGGTGGAAAATTTGATAATTCAGCTTATAAAGTTAGTGGTGGTTTACATGGAGTTGGGGCCAGTGTCGCTAATGCTTTAAGCGAATGAATGAATGTAACAGTTAATCGCGAAGGTAAAATTTATGAATCTAGATACGAAGAGGGCGGGAAAATTGCTCAACCGCTTAAAGAGGTTGGTAACACAAATAAAACAGGTACAATTGTAAGTTTTTTACCAGATTCTAAAATTTTTAAAGATTTAAAATTTAATTCTAGTATAATTGAAGAACGAATTAGAGAGAGTGCATTTTTATACAAAGGGTTAAAGGTTGTTTTTATTAATGAAATCACAAATGAAAAAAAGATTTTTGAATCAAAAACTGGTATTAGTGAATATGTGGAGTTTATCAATGATGGTAAGACAAAAATTTCTAATGTATGCTATTTTGAGGGCAAAGCCTTGGGGATTGAAGTTGAAATTGCCTTACAATATACTACAAGTAGTAGTGAAGTAATTATTTCATTCGCCAACTCCGTTAAAACACGAGAGGGAGGAAGCCATGAAGCTGCTTTTAAAACTAATTTAACAGAAGTTATTAATAATTGTGCTAGAAAATGAGGATTATTGAAAGAAAAGGATAAGAATTTCGAAGGAGAAGATGTACGGGAAGGATTAACAGCTGTAATTTCTATTAGAATTCCTGAAAAACTCATTCAATATGAGGGACAAACAAAAAATAAACTGTTTACAATCGAGGCTAAGACTGCTGTTGGCAATGTTTTTTATGATAAATTCACTTTTTGAATGGAAGAGAATAAAAAGTATGGTGAAAAAATTATTCAAAAAGCTTTAATAAGCCGAGATGCACGAATTGCTGCAAGAAAAGCTAGGGAAGATGTTAAAGCATTAAAAAATTCAAGTAAATTAGGCAATATTAAATCAAGTAAGTTGACGCCTGCTCAATCAAAGGATCGGGAACACAATGAATTATTCTTAGTTGAGGGGGATAGTGCCGGAGGAACTGCTAAATTAGCAAGGGACAAAGTGCATCAAGCAATTTTACCGCTAAGAGGAAAAGTTATTAATGTGGAAAAAGCCAAATTAAAAGATTTATTAAGCAATGAAGAAATCGTCACAATCATTGCTTGCTGTGGAACGGGTATTAGCACAGAATTTAAAATTGATAACTTAAAATACGATAAAATTATTATTATGACTGATGCCGATGTAGATGGTAGTCACATCCAAATCCTATTATTAACTTTCTTTTATCGATTTATGAAGCCATTGATTGAAACTGGTCATATTTATATTGCTATGCCACCATTTTATAAATTTATTAATAATAATTCTAAACAAGCAACATATGTATGAGATGAAGCGCATTTGGAAGAATTAAAAAATAAAACAACCAATTATCAAATTCAACGTTATAAGGGTTTAGGCGAAATGAACTCAGAACAATTAAAGGAAACCACCATGGCTACTACTTCTAGACAATTAATTAAGGTTTCTATAGAAGATGCTGCCTTAGCAGAAAGAAGGGTGACTGAATTGATGGGTGACAATGCAAGCATTAGAAAGAAATGAATCGATGCTAATATTGATTTTAGTATTGAGAGTGAGTAATAAACTAAAAATGTGCTAGGACAAAAATGTTCCTAATCTTCCCACTTCAATATTTCTCTTTTCATATTTGATTTAATTTGTATTCCATATGCACCTTTCAATGTGTGAATTAATACAATTAATGGAAAATAAACATTCTCAATTTTTTCTGATTTAATCCCAAAGGCAGAAATTAATTTATTCTTAATTATTTGTAATTTACTTTTTTCAATTCCACCATCAAGAATAGCAACGTTAGTGATTGAATCACTATTTAATTTCGCATTACCTCATATTTTTTTAATTTTTTTAATCATTCTGTCAATGATATTTTCAAATTTTTTACCAATTCCACCAAAATGGATTTTTGTATAAAGTTCAATGATCGGTTTAAGTTTTAATACTTTCATTGCATCAATGATAAGTTTTGTTCCTCTACCGCTTCGTGCTAATCCTTCAACCTTATCGAGAGAAAATAAAGTGGCAGTATTTTTATATTCTTCTTCCGCGATTTCCTTTGCTTCCAAAATTTCTACACCACTATTGATATTTTTTACAAAATCATCGATAATTCATTTATTAACAGCCACTGCAGAGGCTGTTTTGACAACAACTAATTTATCACCAAATTCTTCTTCCATTAATTTGCCATTAGAAAACTGTGTTGAAAGTCCACTAGATACTGGAAAATATACAACATGGTGATTTGTCTTTAATAAATCAGTAATTTTATCCATTAAAATACCCAATGGCGTAGATGCGGATTTAAAAATTAATCCATGAGACTGTTTATCAAATAATATATCCCGTGTTATTTCAATTTTATCATCATTATAGGTTTTACCATTTCCATCACTAAAAACCAGTGGAACTAAATCGCCATTTATTTTTTTTAATCATTTTTCATCAAATTCGCAACACGAATCTATTAAAATCCCAACTTTATTCATTTGTTAAAATAATTATATAAGCAAAATATATTTAATATTTTTTAGGCAAGGCTAATGGTGAGATTAGGAAAATCAGCTTTTAGTATACCTACTGAATTAATCAAAGATGGGGAAGAAATTAAAAAATAATCTTCCATGTCGTCGCAAGTATATACTTCATTTGTATAATCTCCAAAAAATCGGTTGTCATTACAAACATTCATCATTCCAAAACCTACAATAAATCCAGAATATGAAATGTCCACATCGTCAAAATATTTCGCGGAAGAAACACAATCATTCATTGTAAACACAGGTATTTCCTGTTGTTCAAAGGTAACATAAATATTTGTTGTAAATCTTAGATATATCTTTTCGATAATATAAACATAACCCTCAACTTCTTCTTCAAATTTATTAATGTCAATGGTATAATTTCCACGGGAAGGAAAAATAGAAAACATTTCTGCAACATCATTAATTTTGGCAGATGCCCAATAATTAAAATTATATATATGGTTATAAGTATTTTTCATAAATAAAAACATTCCCTCATACGTCGATATGTTGTATGGACTTGGATCGATATAATTTTTCTGAATTTGAATTAACTCATCATAAAGTTTATTAACATGTTGCCCAATTTCATTTTTGTTAGAACAACTAGTTAAGCTTGTTGAAAGGGTAATGCCCCCCCCAATTAGAGCAATTCCTAATAAGCTAAATCCAATTTTTGTCTTATTCATAACTAGATTATATACACCGGGGGGGGGCATTTGTGGTGTGAATATTAAATGAATATAAATATATAAACACACATTATAATTTTTTTAATGCTTAAAATTGGTAAAGTAGTTTTTAAAAGTAATATATTTTTAGCCCCAATGGCTGGAATAAGTAACAATGCTTTTAGAGATATATGTAAAAAATTTAATGCTGGTCTAGTTTGTAGCGAAATGATTAGTGACATTGGAATTATCAGGGACAATAAAAAAACAGATCAAATGATTAAATTTAATAAATTGCAGCGCCCAATATCGATTCAAATTTTCGGTAATACGCCCAAGGAAATGGCACATGCTGCAATTTATATAGAAAAGCATTATCATCCAGATATTATTGATATTAATTGCGGTTGTCCTGTTAAAAAAGTAGCTATCAGTAAAAAAGCTGGAAGTTATTTAATGAAAGAACCACTATTAATATACGAAATTGTAAAAGAAGTTGTAGATAGTATTAAAACGCCTGTCACAGTTAAAATTAGAAGTGGATGAGACGAAAACAATGTTAATGCTTTAGAAGTTAGTAAATTGATTGAGAAAGCAGGGGCTAGTGCAATTATTGTTCACCCACGGACAAGAAAACAAGAATTTAGTGGTTTTAGTGATTGAAATATTATTAAGCAAATTAAACAAAACATTAAAATACCAGTAATTGGCAGTGGCGATATTAAGAATTGTTATGATGCAAAAAAAATGTTTGAAACAACTAAATGCGATGCAGTTATGATTGGTAGAGGCAGTATTGGTAATCCTTGGATTTTTAATGATTGTTATCAATACATATATAAAGGTATTGAACCAAAACAAAAAAAAATTAATGAAATAAAAAGAATTCTCATTAAGCATTTAATATTATTAAACAAATATGAAGGGGAGAAAAAAGCTATTTTGTTAATAAGGCCTCATATTAATAAATATTTTAATGGTATTGAAAATCATAAAGAAATGACGAAAAAAATTATACTATTAAAATCAATTGATGAAATAAAAAAAATTATTAAAAAATTTAAGAATTAACTTTAAAATTAATATAAATATTGTCAAAACTATTAAAAAAAATATACATTTTTTTAATGAGTTTTGCGATGGCATAATTTATTTTTTTCAGAAATAAAAACGCCAAATGAAAATTTTTGCACATACTATTATAGAGGGATAAAAATGGAAATATTAAGCGAAACAATTAAACAAATAGAAAAACAATTTGGGAAAGGCACAATAATGAACTTTAATGATAAAAATGAAAAGATTGACGTTATACCGTCAGGAAGTATCTTATTAGATAATGCATTGGGAATTGGTGGATTTCCGAAGGGTAGAATTATTGAAATGTATGGCAATGAGAGTTGTGGTAAAACTACAATTGCATTACAAGTAGTTGCACAATGCCAAAATTTAGGTGGTAAATGTGTGTATATAGATTTAGAACATGCACTAGACTCTAATTATTGTACTAAAAATGGGGTTAATATCAAAGAATTGTTAATTATAAATCCAGAAAGTGCTGAACAAACATTTTCAATTATTGAAGCACTAATCAAAACAGGAAGTATAGATTTAATTGTGATTGATTCGGTTGCTGCATTGGTTCCTCAAGCAGAACTTCAAGGAGAATTTAACGATCAAACAATAGGACTACAAGCTAGAATTATGTCCAAAGGTTTAAGAATTATTCAATCTTTATTGGAAAAAAATTCAACCTGTGTTGTTTTCATTAACCAAATACGTGAAAAAATAGGTATTATTTATGGAAGTAATGAGACAACAACAGGTGGAAGAGCATTAAGATTTTATGCATCAATTAGATTAGAATTACGGAAAAGTGAATTAATAAAAAAAGGAGAAGATGTCATTGGAATTAAAACATCCGTTAAAACTGTTAAAAATAAATTAGCTCCACCTATGCAAAAAACTTTTGTTGATATTTATTTTGACAAAGGTTTTGATTCAACTATTGAAATAATCGATTTTGCCATTGAAAAAGGTGTAATAGAAAAAAATGGTTCTTGATTTTATTTTGAAAAAGAAAAAATTGGTCAGGGTAAGGATGCGACTAAAGCATTTTTGTTAGGAAATATTGATTTATTTAATAAAATAAAACAAAAAATATTAGAGGATTCTAAAGTGGAAACATAATAATATGAAGTATAATAAAAGTATGAAACGTATTAAGGGAAAATTTGAAACTGTTGAAGATAACAAAAATCTAGATGGTAAAATTTTTTTTGCTTTAGTTCCAGTTAATAAGCGGAAGCCTAATTCTGGAAAAGGTGGAAGCAATAAAAAGCCTACATTTCAACGGACGGTCCTAGAATTTATAAAAGAACAAAAGGAATTTAAAGT
>JAITPC010000030.1 GCA_031289655.1 Mycoplasmataceae bacterium | reverse complement strand
AAAATCTTATCAGCGTCCAATATTGTTCCAATTCTTTGTGCAACAATAATTTTAGTAGTATTTTTAAGATTTTTTTTAATATTATCTCTCACTTTTTTATCTGTTCTCGTATCAAGCGCACTAAAACTATCATCAAAGATTAAAATTTCTGGTTCTCTAATAATAGCTCGGGCAATTGCCAATCTTTGTTTTTGTCCACCTGATAAATTAGTGGCATTTTGACTAATAGTATGATCATATTTATTACTTAATTTATCAACAAATTCATCTGCGCAAGCAACTTGACATGCTCATTTAATTTTTTTTATATCAACTTTATCTTCTTTATCACTAATACCATATGCGATGTTTTCTTTAACAGAAGCATTAAAAAGAAAATTTTTTTGTGGAATAAAACCTATTTTATCCCTTAATTTTCTAACATTATATTTTTTAATATCAACGCCGTCAACACTAATTAATCCCTCATTCGAATCATACAATCGAGGGATTAAATTTACAATAGCAGTTTTCCCACTACCTGTTGAACCAATAATCGCTAATGTTTGACCCTTGGCAATGGTAAAACTAATACCTTTAATTGTATATTCAGCAGCATTATGGAATTTAAAGCTTACATTTCTAAATTCCACCATACCCATGATATTTTTTTTACCAACTTGTTCATTAGAAAAAATTGTATTTTTTGTTTTGAACACTTCATTAATTCTTTTCCCACTAATAATCGCACTAGGAACAAAGAAAAATAACATAACTAATTTAACAAATGATCCTATAATGACGGTTGCTAACATCGCAAATTTAATCAATGCTGGTAATTCCAAAGCGTGAGGATCGTGAATATGTAATAAATATGAGCCTAATCAATAAATACCTAGGGTAATAATGCTCATCATTGTGACAATAAATGGAAAACCGCTGCTTACAATACAATTTGCAAAAACGTTAGTCTTATATGTTGCTTTATTTTTTTCTTCAAATCTTTCACTATGAAAATTTTGCGCATTAAAAGCTCTAACAATTCTGATACCACTAATGTTTTCTCGTGCATAATTATTTAAATCATCTAATAGAAATTGCATTTTTTTAAATTTTGGGATAATGAGAACAAATACAATCGATAACACAATAATCATGATTGCTAAACCACACCCAACAATTAATGCAAATTTTGATGTGTCGCCATCACTACTGTTGCTGCCGGTTTGATCAAATATTATTTTTAATATTCCCCCAATTGCACTTGCCGGTGCACCAATAGCTAATCGTAAACTCATGTTTAAACCTTGTGATGTTTTAGCAACATCACTCGTATTTCTATTGATTAAACTAGGAATGGAAAATTTATCGATTTCTTTTTGGCTAAAAGTATTAACATGATTGAAAAAATTACCAGAGATATAAGCAACATAATTACCAGTTATATAAGCACTCGCTTTAGCGGTCAATAACATGCACATAAAACTTCCAAATGCAAACAATAAAATATATATAAATTCAATTCATATTTGGCTTAATGGTGGTTTTGATGGCAAACCTTGATTGATGAAGCCACTAATAATATTTTGTATTCGATCTGGCAAAAATAAATCGAAATATGTTTGACCTCCTATTAAAATCATTATTATACCAACAATAATTCAATCTAAAGGTTTAAGAAATTTAGTCAATTTAAGCATTGTAGTTTAATTATATTTCACCAAGGGGGGGGGATTTTGTGGTGAATAAATTAGCACTCTTTGCCATAGACTGCTAATTTTATGATATAATATAGATGTATGAACTTTGATTTTAAGCCAAGCACAGACTCTAAAAACTCTTTACAAACTTATGGGAGAAACCTTACTGATGAAGTAATTAAAAACAAAATCGACCCAATTATCGGCAGAGACGAGGAAATTAGGAGATTAATTGAAATTATTAGCCGTAAAACTAAAAATAACCCAGTATTAATTGGTGAACCAGGTGTTGGTAAAACCGCTATTGTTGAGGGACTAGCGCACAGGATAATTAATGGTGATGTACCAGAAAATTTAAAGGACAAAGAAATTTATGAATTATCGTTAAGCAGTTTAATAGCTGGTGCTAGTTTCCAAGGTGAATTTGAAAAAAGATTAGAAAATGTAATTAAACAAGTTAGTGATTCTAATGGAAAAATTATTTTATTTATTGATGAGATTCATCAATTAATTGGCATGGGTAAAACACAAGGAGGTGGTATGGATGCAGCCAATATTCTAAAACCTGCTATGGCTAGAGGAAATATTAAAATCATTGGAGCAACAACATTAAATGAATATCGCCAATATATTGAAAAAGATGGGGCTTTAGAGCGAAGAATGCAAAAAGTGTATGTTAGTGAACCAAGTCCGCAGGAGACGCTAACGATAATGCGAGGGTTGAAAGAAAGATGAGAACTATTTCATCAAGTTAAAATTCATGATAGCGCTTTGACATCTGCTGTTAATTTGAGTGATCGATATATTACCGATAAATTTCTTCCAGATAAAGCAATTGATTTAATCGATGAAGCAGCAGCAAAAGTTAAAACAGAAATGCATTCGTTGCCTGCTGAATTAGATAAAATTAATCGCGAAATTATTCACAAAGAAACAGAACGAGCTTCATTATTAAATGAAACAGACGACCAGAGCATAAGTAAATTAAACGACATAGAAAAAGAATTGGTAGAGTTAAAAATTACTAAAAATAAAGAGGAAAAAATATGACAAAAACATAAAGACGAACACGATAATCTTATCAACATGAAAACTCAATTAGAAGGTTATAAAAATAAAATTGATCGTTTACAACAAGATGGGCAATATGAAAAAGCAAGTAAGCTTTTATACACGGAAATTCCTAAATTAGAAAAAGAAATCAAGGATCTTGAAGAGAAAATAACTAGTCAAGATAATAGTTTTAGAGACTCCGTTACAAGCAATGAAGTCGCTGAAGTTATTTCAAAAGCAACAGGAATAAAATTATCTAAACTAATGGAAAATGAAAAAAGTAAATTTTTAAATTTAGAACACGATTTAATGCAGAGGGTAAAAGGTCAAGAGCACGCAATTAAAGTTGTAAGTGATTCAATCTTGAGAAATAAGGCCGGGATAAACGATCCAAAAAAACCAATTGGTTCCTTTTTATTCTTGGGACCAACAGGCGTTGGAAAAACTGAATTAGCCAAGGCTTTAGCATTTAATTTATTTGACACAGAAAAAAGTATTGTAAGAATTGATTGTAGTGAATTAATGGAAGAACATAGTATAAGCAAATTGATTGGAAGTCCAGCTGGATATATTGGTTATGGCGATAATAATATGCTAGCTGAACCTGTAAGAAGGAAGCCTTATTCAGTTGTTTTATTTGATGAAATCGAAAAAGCTCATCCTAAAGTATTAAATCTATTGTTACAAATTATGGACGATGGCATTTTGCATGATAGTTTAGGAAATAATGTTAATTTTAAAAATACAATTATTGTTATGACATCAAATATTGGCAGCGGTGAAATATTAGAAGGGAAATATAATGAGGCATTAAATGAACTTAAAAAATATTTACGACCAGAATTCATCAATCGCATCGATGAAATAATTACTTTTAACCCAATTTCCAAAGACACCCTTGGTGAAATTGTTAAAAAAATGCTTAATGAATTATCTGATCGTTTAGTGAAAGATGGATATGATATCAAATTAGATAGTAAACCATTGATAAACAAAATTATTGAAGGAGCATATGATGGAGTTTATGGTGCAAGACCAATAAGGAGATATATCCAAAAAGAAATAGAAAATTTTTTAGCAAATTGTATTTTAAAAAATGAAATTAAAAAAAATCATCCATATTCATTGAATGTTGATAAAAATGATAAATTAAAATTAACATTGCCAAAGGTTGATTAAAAAATGTTTTTTTTAATCATTTTATAAGCAATCTTTCTTCATTTACTAACTTTAAATTTATATGCTTTATTGTGAATTAATGAATTTACTTTTTTATTAATTGCATATTTTTCTTCATTAGATAATTTACTAATTTTATTGATTCAAAACAAAATATTGATTCAATAATTTTTAATAATTAAATCATTATCAATCACCTTAATACTATCCTTCAGCATGTCAAACAAACGATACATTTCTTTTAAATTTGTTTTTGATGACATTGAAAATTTATTTTTAAAGTAATAAAAAGTATGTTTAGTACAAAATGCAATTTTTGGATTATTGGCATAAACCTGATTACTAAAATATTGATCCTCTGTTATGGAATAACCAACTTTAGAATGAATATTATATTTTTTAATAAAATGAATGTTATATAATTTATTTCACAAATATCCATAATCACATTTTAGTAAATAATCTAACAAATTAGACTTTTTGTTGAATTGATTGGTTAAAATTGTTCTGCGATAAACATTGTTTTTCCATCATATTGCCTTGCTAACGACAATATCTGTATCTTTCTTAATTATTTTAACCATATTTGTTAAAGCATTTTTATGATATCAATCATCAGCATCTAAAAACAAAAATCAATTAGTTTCAACATGATTGATAAGGATATTTCTTGTTGCACTCAAACCTTTATTTACTTGGGTGATAATCTTAATTTTATTAGTACCATATATTTTTTGATAATTCAACAGAATTGACAATGTCTCATCTTTTGAACCATCATTAACAACCACTATTTTAATTAATTCTTGATTGTATTTTTGATTTAAGATTGAATCTATTGCACGATTAATTGTGCCAGCAGCATTATAAGCAGGGATTAAAACCGTTACTTGTATTTTTCCCATAATTAAAATTTATAGATTCTAACTTCTGCATTTTTTGATTCCTCTGGCAAAACACCATTTTTAGGAATACCATTAAAGTGTGCCTCAAAATGTCTACCAATTCCACCGTGGGCAACAATTAAAATATTCTTATTTTTATGTTTTTTAGTTATTTCATTAATGAAATTTTTAACTCTTTTATCAGTTACTTGTATTTTTTCAATTTTCAAACCAAAATCACTATTAAGTTTGTAATTATGCAATTTTGTTCTTTTAACTAAACTATCCTCTTCTACATTAGTTGTTCCTTCCATCTTGCCTAATGGTCTTTCAATGATTCTTTTATCAATAATCGGTATTAAACGATGCGGTTTGTTAATGAAACCAAAAGTATCGATTGCTCTTTGGAGAGGAGAAACAAAAGCAATATCAAATTTAATTTTTTTTAATTGCTCACCAGTGTCCTTAGCTTGTTTTTTTCCTTCATTAGTTAGTTGTGTGTTAGTGGTGCCAGACCATAATTTCTTTGTATTATATTCAGTTTTTCCGTGTCTAACATAATAAATTTTTCCCATATCTAGGTATATTATATATAGTTCTATAACTAAAGTTATAATTTACATGCTTATGTTCAAAGTAGCTTTAGTCGGTAAACCAAATGTGGGAAAATCTACATTATTCAATAGATTAACAAGTAGTAAAAAAGCTATTAGCAGTGACGTTGCTGGTACAACACGTGATCGAATAAATGGTGAAGTTTTGTGACTTAATAAAAACTTTTTAATCACCGATACAGGCGGGTTAACCAATGAAGAAATTCCGTTTCGAAGTGCAATAGAAATGCAGGTTAAATATGCTATTGATGAATCTGATTTAATTTTATTTATTGTTTCAAACAAGGACGGGGTTGATGCTAAAGATATTTACATTTCTAAATTACTAAAAAAATATAAGAGTAAAAGAGTAATTCTTGTTTGTAACAAAAGTGAAAATAATAATTCGGAGCAAAGACAAATATATAGTTTGGGATTTTCTAAACCATTTTATATAAGTTCAGAACACGGAATTGGTATTGGCGAACTATTAGATGAAATTATTAAGGACAAAACTTTGCATAGCTATGATGAAAAGGAAAAGCATACCTCTTTTTGCATCATTGGACGAACAAATGTTGGTAAATCAACATTAATGAACGCTATTTTAAACAAGGAACGAGTTGTTACAAGTCCAATTGAACACACCACACGAGATGCTATTGATGAAAATTTTTATTATAATAAAGAATTGTTTACTATTATTGATACTGCAGGAATAAGACGAAAGGGGCATATCAAAGATCAGATTGAAAAATATGCCGTTATGAGAACAGAGGGTGCTATTCAAAGAAGTAACATTGTCTTATTAGTTTTAGACGGAAGTCAAGATTTTAATGAGCAAGACGAGGTTATTGGAGGGCTGGCACATAAAGCAAATATTCCGACAATTATCGTTGTAAACAAATGAGATGGAGTAGAAAAAGAAAGTTTAACAATGCCTCATATGGCCAAAGTTATTAGACAAAAATTTGCATATTTATCTTGAGCACCAATTGTCTTTATTAGTGCTAAGGATAAAAAGAGAATCCATACCATTTTTGAGACCATCAACGAAATAAAACGTCAATTGGCTATTAAAGTTAGTAATAATTTACTTAATAATGTTATTGCTAAGGCACAGATTAACAATCCCTCCCCAAGGTTTAAAGGAGGAAGACTTACTATTAGTTATGCAACTCAAACAAAATCACAAATACCAACATTTATTTTATTCGTTAATCATCCTAATTATTTGCATTTTACATATGCAAGATACATTGAAAATCAAATACGAGAAAGTTTTGGAATTAAATATGTGCCAATAACTGTTTATTATAAAGATAAAAATGCTAGAATAAGAACTGATTAAATGAAACATACGCTTAATAAACTTGAGAAAAAACAATTTACTGCTTTATTGATTTCTGGAATCTTAAATTTTATTGTTTTTGTCAGTGAATTTATTTCTGGTTGAATAATCCATTCAGTAATACTTCTTAGCGACAGCAGCGATAGTTTTATTGATGCTATTTCATATAGCATGGCTATATGAGCAATATTTAAAATATCAAAAACTAAGCAAACCACTGCAAAAATTATTGCAGTTGTGCAATTAAGTTGTGCTTTGTTTATTTTACTACAAGTCATTTTTTCATTATTTTCGCTAGCATGATTTTCAAGTACAACACCAGATTATTTTATTATGTTAATTTTTACTTGTTTTTCACTAACTGTTAATATTACAACCGTCCTATTGTTAATGAAATCACAAGGAAAAAATATTAGTATTAAGGCTGTGTTTATCTTTTCATCAATCGATGTAATAGCCAATTTATATGCTATTATCGCAAGTCTAATTAGCATTTATTGATGAAAGAATAATGAATTGTTGGATAGTATAGGTGGAATATTATTCTTCT
>JAITPC010000023.1 GCA_031289655.1 Mycoplasmataceae bacterium | reverse complement strand
CTCGTTCATAATCAAATCAACATATCTTTGTCTTGCCCTTAGCTCTTCATCAACTAATCCATGAAATTTTTCAGGTAATGGTTTTAGTGATTTAGATAGCAATATCATGTTTTTCACATTAATTGTTATTTCACCTGTGTTTGTTTTCATTGGCGTCCCTTCAATGCCAACAATATCGCCAACATCAATGTATTCATTAAAGGTTTGTCAGACACTAGGATCAATATTTTTTTTATTTACATAAAATTGTATTTTACCATAGAAATCTTTAATTACTCCAAAAGTTTGCCGAATCGCCATAATTCTTCCCGCAGTTAAAACTTTTGTCTTATTTTCACGCAATTCTTCTTTGGCAAAATTACTAAATTCTTTGTTGAAAGTTGAGGAATTATAATTTCTATCAAATTTTTGAATTAAAAATGGATCATTATTATTTTCAATAAGCTTTTTTAATTTATTTCTTTTGGCAATCTCTTGGTCATTAAATTTTCTTTCCATGATATATAAATTATATAATCAATGTATATTGAAAACTGATAAGAAGAATCAAATTTGATTGTTGTCTTCCCTTGCACTAGCACTTGGAGTGATTACCATTTTATATGTTTTAGTTTGTACACTATGTAGAGGTGTATGAGACGAAAAATATAAAATTGCTTTCACTCTATTTGGAAATGAAGTTGCATGATATGGAATTTTTATTGCAATAGGTTTTGTTTGTGCTATTATACTTTCTTGCTTAAAAATGTATAAATATGGCATCAGTAGTGAACCATTCTATTTTTTTTGTTTTATTGGTGTGCCGGTGGCAATCATTGGTGCAAGAATGGGTTCTTGTTTTATTGGACAAACAGAATGAGAAGATTATTTTAAAACTTTTGGTCAAGGATTAGCAATTGAGTGGGGTGTGATGTTGGTTGTCATCGTTGCATTAATCTACTTTCCATTGATACTAAGAAATGAAAAATATTTCGTTAAAGATCAAACAAATAAAAAAATAGTTATGAGAAAAATAAGTATGTGGGTATATCTTGATTGTATAGCTCCTGCAATATTTATTGGACAAATTATTGGTAGATTTGGTAATTATTTCAATCACGAAGTCTATGGTGGAGTTATTAATGACGCTAGCACTATCAATTTTTTAAAAATATTTTTCCCTTGAATGGAAGATTCTAGTCATGTATGAAGACAGCCAACATTTTTCTATGAACAAATAGGAAACATCATTGGTTTATTTTTAATTTATTTTGTTAGTGAAATAATTAAAAGTAATAGAATAAGAAAAGCCGGTACTTTAGCTATTTCTTATTTTCTATGATACGGAATTGTTAGAATAATTATGACTCCACTAAGAATGCAAGGTAGTGCAAGTGGAGGAAGCGGCGGAGAAGAAATGAACCTAATTATTACCATTTGTTGAATAGTTTTTGCTTTCATTTTTCTATTGCTAAATACATTTATATTCCCTAAATATTTAAGAAACAAACGAGTAATTTATCTTTCTTTTATATCTATCACATTCTTTTTTAAAAGATTTTTTAGAAAAAATAATAATATTTTAATAAATAAATATCATAATGATAAAAAGAAATTTATTAGAGAAGAAAATGAAATCTTTTGATATAATAACTTTTAGTGGAACATAGCCAAGCGGTAAGGCTCTTGATTCTGAATCAAGTATGCGTTAGTTCGAATCTAACTGTTCCAACCAAATTCAATGAAATTGACTATTAATATTTAACTACAACTTGAAAAATATGTGCATAATTATTAATTTTAAAAGATAGATTTCTAGTAACATTAGGTGGATTTCCGCATACCCCTCTAACACCTATGTAACAATTTTGATCATAATCAACAAATGCTTTAAAGTGACATCCATGATAAGCACTAGTATATGATCCTTTAATTTCGCCAGCCATGAAAGCAATAGAAACATCATATGAATTAGTTGGTATACAATTGTTGTAAATGTCAATACTAACAAAACTAGTTCATTGAGCGTATGTTGTTCCTAATACAAGGGGTAAAATCGATCCATATTGTGTCCATCCATTTTTATTATACCTAATATCTACTGATACAGATTTTTTTATTCCGCTAATACTAAATCATAAAATGTCATGATAGCCATTTATAGGAGTACCAGCGCCTATAATAGATAATTGTTTTCCTTCATCGGCATAGCCAGTTGAAATTTTTGCTTGTGTTGTCATGCCATTCCAAGTATTGCCTAAAGTAAAACTATTATCTCCAAAACTACATGACATAGTCATAGAAGTTGCAGTACTATAAAAATAATCAGCACTGCCAAGAACCATTGTTGTATTGGAAGGAATTGCACTATTTACCGTAAAATTAGCGAAAGTATCAGGGTTTTGGTGCATTGTTAAAATTTCAGGTCCAGCAACAATAAAATTACATGAACTTACTACCCCCCCAAGCTTATGAATAAAGTGCTATTATAAATATTGGCTGGAATGCCCGAAGCCTCTATCATAGTTTCGCCATTAGGTGAATAAATATCGTGTTGAAAAGCAATACCGTTTCAAATGTTACTTGCTCCTTTTATTCCTTGCAATGTAGAAGAGACTTTAATATCATAAAAGTTTTTATTAAAAAAACTACATTCCATACTTAATACAGCATTATTTACAAAGATAAAATTTTTAGCCAGAAGATCTGCATTCATTTGTATTAAATCGTGAATAACGGGTCCTTCGTCAGCACAAGCTGTCATTGTAATTGGTGTAGCTAAAGTAATTATTCCTCCGCCTTCCAATATTAAAAATCATTTTAAAGTAAGCATTTTATTTCTAGTCATATATTATTAATTATATTTCATGGGGGGGGAGAATTGTGGTGTAATCTTTGTTAATGGTATATAGATATATCATTTTATTCAATCTAGATCAATATAATCATCAAGTGAATATATCTATTAAATCATTATCTATTAAAAATAACATACCTTTGTTAAGAAACAAAACATTGAACTTATTAAAATCTATCGTTATTAAATATAAATACAATTCTTATTTAGAAATTGGTACAGCTTATGGCTACAGTGCGAATGAAATTGCGAAAATAGATAATATTAAAAAAGTTGTTTCTTTAGAGAAAAAAAATGATAATTTTAATATTGCACTTTCATTTTTAAAAAAGAACAAAAAAATCAAATTAATAAACGCTGATGCTTTTGAATATCAAACAAAAAATAAGTTTGATATTATTTTAATAGATGGACCAAAATCCCATCAAGATATTTTACTAGATAAATATGCAAAATTTTTAAAAAAAAGGGGAATAATTTTTATTGATAATATTTTTCTAAAGAAGTTTGGTAATACAAAAAATAAATTGACGAAAAATCAAAGAACTTTGGTTGACAAAGTCAACAAATTTAGACATTGACTAATCAATAATAAAAACTATCATTGCAAAATTATTGATATTGATGATGGAATAGCCATAGTAAAACCTATTTCTTATTAACTTTAACTATAGCATGCTTTATTACACGATCGTGTAATAAATAAGCATTTGAAATAACTAATGTAACTTTATTATCAGCGAATTTATTGTCATTAGTAGTGTCAAATGCATCCATAAACTTCGGATCAAATTCATCACCAACACTCACAATAGTTTCTTTAACATTCATTTCATTCAAAAGATTATCGAACATAGAAGAAAACATTTTAAAACCAGATAAAAAATTTTTTACCTTTGCGTCATCTGTGTCAAAATTAATAGCTTTTTTAAATTGATCAATAATTTCTACTAATTTACTTGCTATTTTTTCGGTACCATATTTTTTAGCATGATTAATGAACTCAGTGTTTTTTTGTTCAATCTCCTTAATTTTTTCTTGAACCATTTTATTAGCTTTTTCAGCTTTTTCCATAATTTTACTAGCGTATTCTTTATTAAACTCCGCTATCTGCTTTTCATAATTACCAATTTTAGTATTATTTTTAACAATTTCCTGTTCAAGATTCACTATCTTCACCAATAACTCCTCATTGTTACTTTCAACCTTTTCAATTTTCTCTTCAATTTGTTCTTCCTTGTCCTTTAATTTTTCACTCATTATAATATTATTATAATGTATAATCATAATTTAGTTGAGAAAAAATGAAAAGAGTATTGAGCGAAGAATAAAACTAATAAATTTATTAATGATGACAAGAATCCGAATAAATATTATATTTTGGATATGTTTCCTTATCCAAGTGGTTCAGCCTTGCATATTGGCCATGGCAGATCTTTTGCTTTAAGTGATTTCTTTGCCAGATATAAATTAGCAAGAGGGTACAATGTTCTACACCCTATTGGATGAGATGCTTTCGGTTTGCCTAGTGAACAATTTGCAATAACACATAATAAAAACCCCATTGATTTTAATAAAAAAAACATTGAAACATTCAGGGAACAATTAAAAAATTTAGGATTTTATTATGATTATGATTATGAAATTGACACGACTGATCCTAACTATTATCATTGGACCCAATGGATATTTGCAAAACTATTTGAAAATAATTTAGCTATATTAGAAAACATAGAAGTTAATTGATGTGAAGAATTAGGAACTGTATTAGCCAATGATGAAATTGAAATTAAAGACGGAAAAATGTTTAGTGAAAGAGGTGGGTATCCTGTTATAAAAAAACCAATGAAACAATGAGTTTTAAAAATAACTAACTATGCAGAGTTATTGGACAAAGGACTAGAAAGCGTTGATTGAGATGATTCATTCAAAATGCCACAAAAAAATTGAATAGGAATTAGCGAGGGAGCATTAATTACTTTTAAAACTTCAGCAAATCAAGATATTGAAGTGTTTACCACAAGGCCCGATACTATTTTTGGTGTTACCTTTATGGCTATTGCTCCTGAAAATAAATGATTGAAGCAATTAACAACAAAAGAGTATGAAAAAAAAGTTAATGAATATATCGCCTTAGCTATAGCTAAAACAGAATTGCAAAGAAAAGAAGACAAAAATAAAACAGGTGTATTTAGTGGAAGTTACGCTATCAATCCTTTTAATAAAAAATCAATCCCAATTTATGTTTCAGATTATGTTTTAAATAATTATGCAACAGGTATGGTCATGGGTGTTCCAGCACACGATCAACGTGATTATGAATTTGCAAAAAAATTTAGAATTGACATTTCACCCGTTATTGAGGGTGGAAATATTAAAGATAAAGCATATACAGAAGATGGCGTTCACATTAATTCTGATTTTTTGAATGGACTTAATAAAAACCAGGCGATCAAAAAAATAATTGAAAAAATTGTTGAAAATAAAATCGGTATAAAAAAAACTACCACAAAATTACATGATTGGACATTTAGCAGACAAAGATATTGGGGTGAACCGTTTCCTATTATTTTTGACGAAAAAAATAAACCTCATTTAGTCCCTTACGATGATTTACCAGTTGTTTTACCAGAATTAAGGGATTATCGGTTTGAAAATAGTGGAAAATATATTAATCCACTAGGTCATGCAAAGGAATGGGTAGAAATAAAACAAAATGGTAAAAAATTTAGAAGAGAAACTAGCACAATGCCTGGCAGTGCTGGTTCTTCCTGATATTTTTTAGCATATATTCTTAAAAATTCTGATGGTAGCTATGAACCAATTGATAGCAAAATTGCTAAGGAGAGATTTAAAAGATGAATGCCAGTTGATTTATATGTTGGTGGGACCGAACATGCCACAGGTCATGTATTGTATGCAAGATTTTGACATAAATTCTTACACAAAATTAATATAATCGATGCACCAGAGCCATTTATTAAATTAATTGATCATGGTTTGATTTTAGCTCCCGATGGGAGAAAAATGAGTAAAAGGTGGGGAAACGTCATTGATCCAAACGAAATAAATAAAACCCACGGAAGTGATGCTTTTAGAGTTTATGCCGCTTTTATTGGTCCAGTTAATGGAACATTTCCATGAAATCCTAATGGATTAGATGGGTGCCGGAAATGATTAGATAGAGTATTCAACATTTTTAATAACAAAAATATTAGAATTAGTGAAAATATTAATGATATTAACGAAAATCTAAACATTGCATTTAATGTTTTTGCAAAAAATATTACCAATAATATGGAAGGATTAAAACAAAATCTAGCTATTAGTGACATGATGATTTACATTAATGAATGTTATGAAAACAAGATTTTATACAAACAACATTTGCAAAGTTTTTTGGTATGTCTAAGTTGTTTTGCACCTTTTGTTGCGGAAGAATTAAATGCAACTATTTTAAAATCAAAAATTTCAATTACCAAATATAAATGACCAAAATATGATAAAAAATTAACATTAAAGTCAACAATTAATTTACCAATTCAAATAAATGGGAAACTACGACATACAATTGAGATTAAAAAAGATATTGATGAAAAAAAAATCATTGAAATAGCATTAAAGGAAGAACAATTAGAAAAATATATTAAGCAAGGATACAAAAAAATAATTTATGTGAAAAATAAAATATTAAATTTTATAACATAGCACTAAGTTATAATTATAATACTATGACTAAGAAAATTTCATTGATGGGAGCCGTGTTAATTATTATTGGTCAAACTATTGGTATTGGATTATTTTTCAAAAGTCATGGAATTTTTGAAAGTAATGACAATAATCCTATAGGGATAATATTATCATGATTAATTGGTGGAATTTTAACCTTATTTGCCGGATTATCTATCACACAATTGTCCAGAACTAAGCAGGAAAAATATTTTATTAACGGATTTAGCCAATGAATTAATACGTCATGCGGCAAAACGCTTGGTGACATGTCATATTTTTTTAGGCAAATATTATTTTTTTCTTCTGTTACCTTTATGCTTAGTGTTTTTTGTTTAGAAGCAATCTTCGAAAGTTTTAATTATCATGGTGATATTTGAATAATATTTATTACATCCTTCATTGTTTGCTTACTTATAACTTATTTGAATATGGTTAAACGCACTGTAATGGTTAAACTACCACACTATATTGGTGCTATCAAATTTGTGCCAATGATTCTTTGCGTTGTTGCAGCCATTATTGTAGCTTGCACCGGAAAAGGTATTGACGGTTTAGAATATGATAATTTATTTATTAGCAAAGATGTGGGCAAACTTTCCTTTTCGGGAGTATTCAACTCTATCCCCGCTATATTATTCGCATATAATGGTTATTTAGTTGTTGGAAATTTAGTAAATAAAATTAATGATCCAAAAAAAACTGTGCCACGAGCCATGAGTATAGCCAATTCAATCATCATTGGGATATATATAACTATTTCAATCACGCTTATTGTTAATGGTGCCACTGGAGGAATAATATTAAATATCTTTGGCGAAGGATTAGGAAAAACGTTAATGTCTATTGTCTTATTCATTGTTTCACTAGGGTCCGTAGTGTTATTTAATGCTGTTTCTTTTAACACTGTTGATGAAGCAATAAATTTCAAACAAACTATTGGCAGTGTTTTATTAAATAAATTAGATAATAAAAAAAGTGGGCTAGGTTCATTGACGTTAAATTATTTATTATTTGTGCTATATTTTATTATTTTTTCCATTCCAAGTATTATTCTCGATACTGATGCGATTTTTGATTCATCATCGAATGTAGGAACATTTATCACATTCATGTTATGTGGAATTTTGTTTCTAGGATTTTTAATTAAATATTTTAAAAAAAAAATCAATATAAAAATTAAATTTCATAATTTAGCTATCATTATTTTTTCTGGTATTTGCGTTTTTATCATTGCTATATATTCAATTTTTTATGATTTTATTGCTGAAATTTGTAACGATCCATATGGCAAAAGTGTATCTGGGATATTTTATCAAAATCAAGGAATTAATAATATTTTAGACGGTTTGGTATTTTGAATTACAATTATTTTTTTTATTCTTTTAACTTTAATCAATCAAATCTGAATAAATAAAAAAAGGCATAAAATATAATATAAATATGAACGATATTTTTAACATTCATAACAAAATTGCTTTTATTACAGGCGGAGCTAATGGGTTGGGAGCACAACTAGTAGAAGCATATAGTCAGGCAGGATGTAAAGTAGCATTTTGCGATCTAAAAAAAGATGAAATTGATAAGGAAATAAAATATATTAAAGAAAAATATAAAAATGATATTATCGGACTTGTTTGCGATGTCAGTAATGAAAATAGTGTTAAAAAATGCATTAATGAAATTATTAAAAAATATAAAACAATTGATATTTTAGTTAATAATGCGGGGGTTGCAATAGGTGGTACAATTGAAAATTATACATCCACGCAATGAAAAAAACTAATGGGAATTAATGTGGATGGAGTATTTTTAGTTTCAAAATATGTTATTCCTCATATGAAGAAACAAAAATGAGGAAGAATAATTAATGTAGCTTCCATTGAAGCTATTACCGGCGTAAAGAATGAAGAAAATGCAAGACACGCTTATAACACATCAAAAGGTGCTGTTAGAGGTATAACTATTGCTATGGCTGCTACATATGCACAATTTGGAATTATGGTTAATTCTATTGGACCAGGTTTTTTTAAAACAAACATGACACAAGAATTATTAGATAGAAGATTTATCATTTGATATAGTATGATGTGTCCTGTTGGAAGGCCTGGAAATCAAGGTGAGATAAGCGGAACTGTTTTATATTTATCTTCTAATGCTGTTAGTTATGTAACTGGACAACACATATTAATTGATGGTGGATATACATTGGTATAAATATACAACACCATAATTGTAAACAATTAAGAAATAGTTGCTCAACCTCTTAGACCTGATTCGGCTAGAAATAAAAGATTGTATATGGAAATATTATCCTCATCAGCTCCTGACGGTGATCTTTGAACAATTTTAACATCTGAGTAGCAATCAGCGTCTAAAACATAACTGTTTGTAATTCATGCATTAGAGTAAAAAAGAAAGATATCACTTGCTTTATCGTTATATCCAATTCATCCACCGCCAAAAGCAACACTACTGTTTATATACAAAGAAAAAGGTGAAAGAATGTTGTCACCTGCCTTTAAATCACATAAATCTAGCGGGAATAAAAGCGGTATTTTGATTACATTATTACAACTAGTTAAACTTGTTGAAAGACCAATACCCCCCCCGATTAGAGCGATTCCTAATAAACTAAATCCAATTTTTGTCTTATTCATAACTGGATTATATACCGGGGGGGGGGCATTTTGTGGTGCTATTTAATTTTAGTCCTAACATTCCTATAGCATTCATTAAATACTTTCTCAATGCTTTTACTAGCATCTATGGACTTAATACGATTAGTTTTATCGTCTTTAATAATACTGGAATATGCTTTATAAACTTGTTGATGCATTACAAGTTTTTCTTTATCCATTCGATTAACTTCACGATTAGCATTTGCATTAATTCTTGCCAATCCTATTTCTGGTTTAATCATGAGAATAAGAGTTAAATGTGGCAATACACCATGCATTGCAAACTTGTTAATATTTCATATATTATCAACTCCTAGTTTTCTCCCATATCCTTGATAAACAATAGAAGAATCAATGTAACGATCACAAAGAACGATGTTACCTTGTTTTAAATTAGGTTCAATAAAATCATGCACATGCTGAGCTCGACTTGCGGCAAATAATAACGCTTCAGCATGATAATCAATTTTATAATCAATTTTATTTAATAGTATATTTCTTATGTCCTCAGCAATTTTATTATTTGTTCCTCCTGGTTCTCTAGTTAAAACAATTTTTTTTTTAGGAAAATCAATTAATAATTGTTCATAAATTTTTTTTATAATGGTTGATTTCCCGCTGCCATCTGGACCTTCAAATGTAATAAATGTTCCACTCATAGTTAAATTATACTATAGTATAATATAATTTTACTGTGAAGAAGAACATGCTTGACAATTTAGATTATCGACGAGAATTGATTTTAGAACATTATGAAAACCCTAATAATAAAATAGAGGTTAAAAAAATAGAAGGTTATAAAAAAGCTAACATTAGTTCAAATAGTTGTATTGATAATATCACTGCTTTTGTAAAGACAAAAAGCAATAAAATTATTGATATCAAATTTAATGGCTTGGGCTGTGCGATTGCAACAAGTTCAACAGACATCATGGCAAATCAACTTAAAGGTATGGATGTTAAAAAAGCTAAAAATTATATCAATTCATACTTAGACATGATTGATGGGAAGAGTATTAAAAAAGATAAATTTAATGAATTGATAATTTTTGAAAATGTCAATAGGCAAATGAATCGAATTAAATGTGCCAAAATCGGAATTGAAGCAATTAAAAAGGCAATCGAATAATGTTTATTTTTTAGTCAAAAATGTTTCATTACCAATACGATAGGATTTATTATTTTTTCCATTAACAATAAATTGAATGATTCCATTTATTTTATTGCTTGATATACTTGCTATGTTATTTTCAGAAAGCAAGATATACACCAAGTGGTATCAATATTTTTTATTTAGAGAAAGAAAATATGTATCTAAATATTGTTTTTGTCTTCATTTTAAATAATACTTATTTACTTGCTGGTATAAAATTCTATTATTTTGATTATATTTATTAAATTTGCTAATAAGTTCATTAAATTTTTTAGCCGGTAATTTCGCATTCTCTTTTCTAATTCTGTTTCGATAGAATAAATCACTAAAGTTAGTTTCATCGATTCCAAAAATAATATCATGTTCAATGCAATATTTTTTTAATTCTTTTTTTCGATAATTGATGAGTGGATGATAAATATTTAAACCATGATGAAAACTAATTTGTTTTATTCCATAGAATAATGATTTGGATTTTTTTTCCTCTTGCATTATTGCTGTTTCGACAAAATCATCAAGATTATGTGCAATTAAAATATTAAAATTATTAATTGCTTTAGCACATTTGTAAAAAAAATCATACCTAATTTCTCTTGCTATATGTTCAAAGTTATTTTTTTTATACTGATCGTATATTATTTTTGTGACATTTAGTATTTTTAACTTTATTCTATTTTTTTTGCAATATTGTTTTACTATATTCTCATCGCGCATTGCACTTGCTCTTTTGTTGTAATTAACATGACATACTAAAGCGATATTTTTTTTGCATAAATTTAGTAAACACATCGAATCTGGTCCACCGCTTACTGCAATCAAATATTTTTTATTTTGGTTAAGTAAGATATTTCTTATCATACTTCTTGTATTATAAATAATAACATATCAATTTCACACCACAAATTCCCCCCCCCGGTGTATATAATTGAATTATGAATAAAACAAAAATTGGATTTAGTTTATTAGGAATTGCTCTAATTGGGGGGGGCATTGGTCTTTCAACAAGTTTAATTAGTTGTTCTAATAAGGGTGAAATCGGGATTGATTTATTGGACTTTTTGCCAGGGACTAACTTGTATGGTAAAAGATTAGTTTTTAATGAAAAAATTGATTGATCTGCCAAATTAGATGCAATAGGTAAAAATAATAATGCTTTTTATTTTGCTTTAGAAGTAGTAAGCGGAGATATGTTTAAGTCCGCTACTATAGATAATCACTGCTTTTCTTATACAATCTCAGATAACGCGAACGGAACATATATTGGTGATATGACCTTTGAAGTTGGTTTTGAGCCGGTTGGGACACCAATTAATTCTTATTTCGAAAATGGTAATTGAACTAGTAAATATAAATCAAAAAAAGGAATGACTTTAGATTGTTGAAACTTCGAATCATATATATTGAATTGTTATTCAGACTATGGTGGAATCACAATGCAAGATTTGGAAGATGCTGGTCTAAGAGGTTGATGCAAGGTCTTCGATATTATTTTTTAGAACTTCTTTTTAATTCAGCTTTTGTCTTTTTACTAATTCTTATTTTTTTGTTATCCTTTGTTTTAGCATAAGATATTTTTGAAATACCATTCTTCGCCTTTTCAACAACTAATGCTAATTTACACATATTAATTGGCATCTCTTTATCAACTATTCCACCTTTATTATTGTTTTGTTGACTAGGCTTTTGATGTCTTTTAACTTTATTAAGTCCTTCAACAATAGCTGTATTATTTTTTGGGAATACAGCTAAAACTATTCCTTCCTTAGATTTAAACTTTCCACTAATGATTCTAACTTTATCACCCTTAATAATTCTATTCATAGTCTAATTATATTTATCTTTTGCCAAAAGGCAAACCAATGGATTTTAATAAACTAAATGACTGTTTATCATCATTAGTGCTTGTTACAAAAGTAATGTCAAAACCTCTAATTCTCTTGATTTGATCAAAATTAATTTCAGTAAATATGATTTGTTCTTTAATTCCTATTGTATAGTTCCCCCTACCATCAAAAGCATTTTTCGGCAGCCCCTTAAAGTCACGAACTCTTGGCAAAGCTACATTAATTAAATTAGCAACAAAATTTCACATCTTATTTCCTCTTAAAGTTACTTTAACACCAATATTTTGATTTTCTCTTAATTTGAATGTTGCAATTGCCTTTTTTGACATTGTCATAATTGGTTTTTGTGCAGTAATTGCTTGAATTTCATTATACATTGATTCAATCATCTTTGCATCTTTAGTGGCATCGCCAACACCGGCATTAATAACTATCTTTTCCAGACGTGGAATTTGCATAATAGAAGAATATTTATATTCTTGCATCAAATCTTTAGAAATCTTATCATTATATTTCTTTTTTCAATTAGTCATGGTAATGTGTACATTTTAATTATATAGTAATATAATATCATATGATGGCAAGGTTTTATCAAATTGCTATGGATGGACCAGCAGGAGCAGGCAAAAGCTCTATTGCAAAAAAACTTTCTTTAAAACTAAATTTTACATTTATTAACTCAGGTGGAATTTTTAGAAGTATTGCAGTAGCTATTGCAGAAAATAACATTGATTATAATAACGAAAATCAAATAGAAAACCTATTAAAATTAAATAAAATCAGCCAAAAGGGTGATGATATGTATCTTAATGATAAAAATATTTCTGATAAGACATGAACACCAAAAATTACCGCATTAGTTCCAAATATTGCAAAAATTAAAATAATTAGAGAGTATGTAAAAAAAATTCAACAAAATATTGCAAAAACAAATAATATTGCGATTGAGGGCAGAGATACAACAACGATGATTTTCCCTAATGCCATATTAAAATGTTGAGTTTTTGCAGATCCTAAAATTAGAGCGTTAAGACGTTGAGAACAAAATGGAAAAATTGGTACAGTTGAAGAAATACTTGATGAGTTATTATTAAGGGACAAAAAAGATAGTGAAAGAGTGGAAGCACCGATGAAGAGAGCATTTGGCGCTTTTGATGTTGATACTACAAATTTGAATGTCGATCAAGCAGTTACATTAATTTTTAATGAATTTCTCAAAAGAAAAAAATAAACAATAACACCACAAATCCCCACCACCATTGTATATAATCTAGTTATGAATAAAACAAAAATTGGATTTGGTTTATTAGGAATTGCTCTAATTGGGGGGGGGCATTACCATTTCAACAAGTTTAGTTAGTTGTAATAAAATACTAGATAAATTCCAATTAGATTTATGCGATTTAAAGGCAGGAGACAACATTCAAGGCAAAACAATAACTTTTGATAAAAGTGTTGATTGACTTAATTTGTTTTATAATTCAGAACTGTCTACTAGATTCCTCGCAATTGGTAATACAGCCACTCCAACTTTCTTTGATATTGGATATTTGTCTGTTGGTTACGCAGAAATTGCCCGGAACGATAGTTCTATCATCCTATACAATACTACCAACGGTTGAAAAAACAATAAAGGTACATATTTATTTTATGAGGACTACTATTCCAATGTTGAAATTAGTCAAATACAAGGTAGCGGAGGTTGACAAATGTCTAATGATTTGTTATTCCTAGATGACTTAGGTTTAAGAGGTTGAGCAATTATTGAATAATTTAAAAGATATAATATTAACATATAAGAAAGTAGTGTATACTCCCTTGATCTTATTTATAAGATGAGGTATCAGCTTAATTCTCTTATATAATTTTAACAAGCAAACGAAATTATGAAAATGAAAACTAAAAAGGCAGTAAGTAAAAGATTTATTGTTACAGGTAGTGGAAAAATTAAGCATCATCACACTAATCGTAATCACCGAGCTTTTGGCAAAACCACTAAACAAAAAAGACATAGCAGAAAAGATGCAATTTTAAATCATGCAAGTAGAAAACTTATTGGTAGGGCTCTTCCTTACAAAGGAATGAATAAATAATGAGATCGACTAATGGACCAAAAACTAGAGCAAGAAGAAAACAAGTAAAAGATCGGGTTAGTGGTGCTTGAGGCACTAAACATACTAGTTATAAAATAGCACGTCAAACTATGATTAGGAGTGCAATGTATGCTTTTGCCCACAGAAAGAATAAGAAAAGGGATTTTAGAAAACTTTGAATTAATAGAATTAATGGGAGTGTTAAAGCTTTAGGATACAATTATTCTACCTTTATTAATGCTTTAAAAAAGAATAATATTCAAATTAATAGGAAAATGTTGTCAGAAATGGCAATTAATGATCCTGAACAATTCAAGTTGATTGTTGACAAAGTGATGAAATAATTTTTTGTTATAATATTTTCTCTTGTATTCATTATTATTGGCAACAAAAAAGTGATTAAAAAAAATAATCTTTCAAAAACCGCATAGCTTTCTTATGGTTTTAGCTTAATGCCTATAATATTAGTATGGCTAATCAAAGTAAAAAAAATCAAACAAAACAAATTGTTGTTAAATTTTCTTTGGTTGGTATGATTCTAAATTGTGTGATTGCTGGTTTGTTTATTGTTATGGCTATATGCATGTTGGCACTTGGCAAATCTTTTATTGATGTTGATTTAGGAATGACGGGGAATGTTGTGATGATTTATGGTATTGCATATTTAATTGTCGGACTTATTGCTCCAATTCCAGTAATTATTATTTATATGTTATTCAAAAAAAGTGTTAACGATAAAGAACAACATATTGCATTATGCGTTTGTGCAATTATTTTTGGTGGAATATTTAATATTGTTGCTGCTATTATATTTTTAGTTAATAATAATTCTAAATAATTTATAAATTTTGTTTTATAAAAAATTATTTTCTTTTTAGGCAAAATATGGAGTAAAGTTATAATATTAATAATAAATTATTAATTATGGTAAAAAAGTTAGACCAAAGAGAAAAAAATGATATTAAAGAACAAATTAAAACTATTGAAGTTGGCTTAAAAAATAATATTTTTACATATAAAAATAAACTGGCTATTGACATGTTTGCCAAATTGATAAATAAATCTACCAAAAATGTTATCAATCAATTGATCAAACTGAATAATAACATTACATATTCGTCATCATATTTATTATCAGAAGATCAAATTGCTGAATTGTGTTTAGAATATGGATTTGATTTTAAAAAAGAAAAAGAAATTAATGAAAGAAATATTTTTGAAAATATTAAGATCAATGATGCTGAAAAAGATTTGAAACCACGTGCGCCTATTGTCACAATTATGGGACATGTAGATCATGGCAAAACCACATTATTAGATTACATCAAAAAAAGTAATCTTGCTAAAAAAGAAGTTGGTGGTATCACTCAAAGTATTGGTGCTTATCAAATTAAATATAATAATAGTCCAATAACCTTTATTGATACCCCTGGACATAAAGCATTTGGTGCAATGAGAGAAATGGGGGCTAACATTACTGACATTGTTGTATTAGTCGTTGCAGCAGATGACGGCATCAAAGCCCAGACTAAAGAAGCTATTAGTCAAGCTAGAAGTGCTGGTGTACCAATTATTGTTTTTGTTAATAAAATGGATAAACCAGGGGTTAATCCAGAAGTTATTATGAATCAATTAACTGACTTGAGTTTAACACCCGAAGAATGAGGTGGAGAAACAATTTTAATTAAAGGATCAGCGTTAACTGGATTAAATGTTAATCAATTAATTGAAGCAATTTTATTACAAGCGGAAATGCATGAATATAAATCCAACCCTAATCGATTATCAATAGGCACAATTATTGAATCTGGTTTTGAAAAAGGTTTAGGTGCAAGCAACAACATTATTGTTCAAACTGGAACTTTAAAAATTGGAGACTATATTATTGCTGGAGAATCTTATGGAAAAATTAAAAGTATAATTGATGAAAATGGAAAACAACTTAAAATGGTTGAACCATCAAAGCCAGCAAAAATTTTTGGTTTGAATACTCCGGCAAATGCTGGACAAAAATTTATTACTGTAGAGAATGAAAAACAAATGAAAGAGTTTGAGGAACGAGTCAATAGACTTAAAAGCGGTGAAGAGATGAAAATCAAGATTCCTAACAATCCTAATCAAAAGAATTTTAATATTATTTTAAAATCAAATACAAGTGGTAGTTTAGAAGCTATTAAAAATATGTTGGGGCAAACTGTAATTGAAGGGATGAATCTGAACATTGTTAAAAATAGTATTGGTGGAATCAATGACAATGATATTAGCATAGCTAAAGCATCAAATTCTATAATTATTGGTTTTAATGTTAAACCGACAAAACAAATTAGTGAAACTGCTGATATCAATCGAGTCAAAATACTATTTTATGATATTATTTATAAATTGTATGAAGATATAGAAAAAATGTTAATTGGAGAATTAGAACCATTAGTTAGAGAAGAAGAAACTGGTGAAGCACTAATTCAACAAATTTGACAACATTCTAAAATCGGAACAATCGCTGGATGCAAATGTATCAATGGCGAAATCAACCGTAATGATAGTGCAAGAGTTTTGAGAAATGGTATTGTTTTATATACTACAAAAATTGGTTCTATGAAACATTTTAAAGACGAAGTTTCTAAAGTTAAAAAAGACATGGAATTTGGTATAACTTTAGAAAAAATAAACGATTTAATTGTCGGAGATATGATACAATGTTACAAAATTATTAAAGAGAAAAGAAGTAAGGCCTAGCATTATTGATTATAATATTCATATGTCTCTTTCGGAATTTCAAGTAGTAAAAAACTTCACTAAAATACTTGGTTTAGAAAATAAAACAGATGGGACTATATATATATAAACCTAATAAGAATGAACACATAAGTACTAAACCTGATGGGTACTATTTTCAAGATGGAGTAACATTTATTTTGGATGCTAAAGCCCAGGGCAAAAAATTCATAGGACAATTAGAAGATTACATGAAACTTGAAAAAAATGAAAATTTTATCGGCTTTAAATATAATGCTGATGAATTTTTATGTTATGTTAAAGGTGAACTAAAAAAAGAAGAGGTTTCGCCACAATCTGCTCAATATTACCTCGATAAATTTTTACCCTTAAAGCAAACGAATAGTTCAATTGTTGAAAATTCAGCAAAAAAACTTGCAAATATGTTTAGAAATAGTAATATCAATAAACAAATGAATGTTCCTGTTATTGGAGCTATCATGTTATGTTTAAAATTCAAAAAAAATATTATCGCCAATACAACTGAAGGTATCCTAAGATTAATTAAGGAAGGTATCGAAGAAATAATAAGTGATAACCCATTAAATAGAAAAGAAAAAAAAGAATTTTTAAAAACGGCGCTAGGTGATTCAACATTAAGAAAGTCTAAGTTCACGGATTTATTGGATATCATTGGTGAAGTTTCCACCATATTTAATTTCATAAACGTTAGTGATAAAAAAGGACATGATACAATGAATAATTTTCTAAAAGTATTTAGAAAATGAAATTCTGCCGATGCACAAGAAAAAGGTCAAGTATTTACACCAGATCATATTGCACAACTAATGTATAACATAATTAATTGCAATAAGAATGATAAAATATTAGATCCGACATGCGGTTCTGGAACTTTCTTAACCAATGCATTGGCAAATATGTTGAGTGAAACAAAAAATTTGGAAGAGCAAAAGGACATTAAAGAAAATAGGATATTTGGGATCGAATTAGATGATTTTAGCGCCACGTTAGCTGGAATTAATATGATGTTACATGGGGATGGAGCATCCAACATATTTTGTATGGACTGCTTTGTAAAATTACCAAAACTGAAAAATTGTTACAACAAAATTCTTATGAATCCACCTTTTAGTGTAATGGTTCCTGAATTGAAATTTGTTTTAAAAAGTTTAGATAATTGTGAAAAAGATGGTTTATGTGCTGCCATTTTGCCTATCTCTTGTGCGATTGGTTCAAAATTCAAAGAAGAGAGAAAAGAAATATTAAAGTTTCATACTCTTTTAAAGATAGTTACTTTACCAAAAGATTTATTTCAGCCTAATGCTGGGATTGCAACTTGTATTATGGTGTTTAAGGCTCACAACAAACATAGTAAAAAAATTGAACAGTATGATTTTAGCGATGATGGATTTATTGTGGCAAAACATATTGGAAGGATTGACAAAAATAATAGAGAAAAAACCAAGGTTTTTCTTGCTCAAAAGCCAATATTTAAGCAAGTTACTTATAAAGATAATTGATTATTAGAAAAAGAGGTTGACTATAGTCAATTAACTAAACTAGATTTCATTAAGACTAAACTAGATTTCATGTTGATAAACAAGGATTTGAAAGAAGAAGTTTTAAAAGGTAATGGCAAATTTAAACTAACTGATGAAGAATAATTTTAATAATTTAAAAAAATATTTTACTATAGGTGATTTATTTGTTTGTGCTAAAGCAAAAGGCTATAAAAGCTCAGAATTGATTGATGGCGATATACCATATGTTGCACGTGCTGCTACAAATAATGGTATAACGAATACTGCTAGCAACAACGATAAACTTTATAAAGGCAATGTCATAACTATTCATCATGAATGAAGTGAGAAGTGAATAGCATTTTATCAACCTAATGATTTTATAACTGATGGGATGATTTATATTTTACAGCCTAGGTTCAAAATGAATCCACAAATTGGAATTTTTTTATGCACCTTATTAAATTTCACTTATGTTAGTGGAAATGGTTCCAATAAAGATTTGGTTCCCAATATTAAAATAAAACTTCCGATAGATAAAAGAGGACAGCCAGATTGAAATTTTATGACAGAATATATAAAAAAAATGCCAATTGATGTAAAAATTGATATATCTGTTTCCAACAAACCATTAGACGTTAAAAACTGGGGGGGGTTCAAAGTAAGCGATATTTTCCAAAGAAAAAAAATTAAGAAATATTCCAAGAAACCAGATTCTAACGGTAATATTCCTTTCATAACGTCTTCTGCTGTAAACAATGGCATCGTATTAATGAGTGACAAGATTTCAACCGCAACTCCATGTATAACAATTTCAACTAATGGTGGATGCTTTGATTGTTTTTATCAACCAGGTCCATGCGGAATTTCCGTAGATGTAGAGCCTTTATTTAATGAGAAATTAGATGAATACAACTCATTGTTTATATGTACAATATTGGCAAAAACGCAAAAACATAAATATAATTATGGAAAAAAACCTAAAGGTGATAAAATTTGAAATACAGTAATAAACTTACCGGTAAGAAATAAACAACCAGATTGAAATTTCATGACTAAATATATGAAACACTCTACTTAAATCAATGTATTTGGTATCAATAATATATCTTTAGAATAACTTGATATTTGAGTAATAGGACAAATAACAGCTTTAGCCAAAACTTTAACATTTTCATCAAGTAATTCAAATCCCTTAATATGCTTTGAATTGATGTTTGTTGACGTTTTAATTTCTATTAAATATACACCATTGCTTTGTTCTATAATAACATCGAGTTTTTCTTCGCCTTTAGAATTCTGTAAATATGAAATAGGGGGCATTAAACCTTCATTAATGTATGTTTTAGTTATTTCACTAACACATCAAGTTTCATATACATTACCATATGAACTATTTGAATATAAACCTTTCGCGTCTGTTATTTTTAAAAGATGGCATAGTAGTCCAGTATCATAAAAGTATAATTTAGGTTTTTTTAGCAGGGTTTTTGATTTTTTATTAGAAAAAGGATGGACAAAAAATATTATACCAAGTGATTTTAGTGCATCTAATCAAATAGTCGCCGTTCTATTATCAATTCCGGCATCTTGAGCAGTATTGTACAAATTAACAATTTGTCCTGACCTAATTGCTAATGATTTTAGAAAATTATTGAATTTAGTATCATCACGTATTGTGGCGATATGTTCCGTTATATCACTAATTATTGTGTTATTGATATAGGAAGAATAGAATACTGAGGTGTTTTTAATTTTACCGTTCATAATATCTGGCATACTACCTTTTAAAATATTCTCTAAATTTTGTATAACTGAAATACTTGCATATTTTTTAATTTCAATAAAATGTTTAGAATCAATAATGAATGGAAAATTATCCCTGCCTTGTATTTCAGAGTTGGATAATGGACACATATCTAACAATGCAGCACGTGTGCTAAGTCTTTCTTTAATGTCTTTATTGAATTTAAACATTTGCGAACCAGTTAAAATAAAAATACCATTATTTTTTGTCTTATCTATTTCGTTTTTTATGTAGGACATTAATTTTGGAGCTTCTTGGATTTCATCAATAAATAACGGTGTTTTATTTTCCTCAAAGAATAAAATAGGATTTTTAAGAGCATTTTCTTTGTTTTCTTCTTTGCTCAAATCTACATCATTTCATTTTCCTAAACCTTTTATTGTATCAATTACCATACTTGTTTTTCCTATTTGCCTAGGTCCTGATATCATCACACATGAAAACTGTTTCAATAATTCCCTTAACAATTTTGAAAGATGTCTTTTATATTTTACTTGTTCCATAATTATATTATATATGAAATACATAAAATTTCATAATCCTAATGTATAAATTTTCCAATGTCTAATGTATAAAAATTCTGCATCCTAATGTATAAAATATCCGACCTTCATAAACCATTCATTAAATTGAGATATAATAAACCATTCTTTATTTTTTTTAAATACTTTATAATAACACTATGGGGCTTAAACCAGTTTTTAATGTTGGAAAAATTGGAAATAATATATCAACTTCCTCAATTCCAAGTCCTTTTTGAGAAGGTAATGTAAAAAAACCGAATAAAGCAAAGGTTGTCTTCAAGCAAATATGAAAATGAAGCAAATTATTAATTTTAATATTTTTTGTTGTTATGGGATTATGAGGCTGTATGCAATCTGTTTGGGATACAGATATTAAAACATCACCGTATGTTGGCCAGGGGATGGAATATGGATATGCGATCGGTACAACAGGTGATTATCGGTTTGATTTAATGTCTAATGGTGCACTAGGATATTTTTCATTTGATTCTTTTACTTGACAATATGGACCGTTTTATGGTTTATTTGTACTTCCGGGAGCAGCTTTTGCAAATGAAATTTCTTGAATGGGGAAAAGTTGATGGGGCGGGACAAATGTATTGCTAGCCATATTTTTATTGCTACTAATCATTAGGACGCTTTCTTTATTTGTTTCATTAAGATCCACATTACAAAATGAAAAAATGAGTGAGATTCAAGGAAAAATTGCCGAAATAAATGCTAAATATAAAGGGTTAAATGATGCCTTCAGTAGACAAAGAAAAAGTCAAGAAGTTATGGAGATTTATAAAAAAAATCATGTTAAACCTTTTGCAGCATTTGAACAAATTCTAATAACGTTACCAATATTTATGATTATTTATCGTGTTGTTAGTATTAGTAGACCAATGAAAGCGACGACCCTTTTTAATCTTTGAAATTTTGGTGCAACACCAATGAATCAAATATTTTCAAACTTTAGTAGTGGCGGATGAGTATATATTTTTTTATTATTGATAATAATACCATTTCAATTCCTGTCGATGAAATTGCCACAACATTGGGCTAAAAAAAGAAATAGAAATGCTCAAGCTGTTTCAAATGCTGGCACAAAACAAGCTAAAAGAATGAAGATGATTCAATTAGTAATGATGTGTGTAATGTGTGGAGTTGTGGTATTTAGTGCAACAGGTGTTGGTGTGTATTGATTTTTATCTGCATTATTTAGTATTGCCCAATCATATATTATGCACACTGTAATTATTAGAAATAAACGAAAAGGTGGTACACTAGAATCAAAATTAGATAAAATGCTAAATGTATAATAAGCTGAAAACTTGTTTTAAATTTAATATTCCTGGGAAAAATATTTCTAATTTATAACATTCATTTTGAATTTTTTTATATTCAATACTATTGCTTATTTCCTTTTGTTTCATTAATCATGTATATTCTATCAAATAAAAAGCCGAATATAATGAAAAATATACTAATATAAATGTTTTAACACCATGTTTGTTTATTTTAGTTAAAAACTCTAACTGATGTGGTTTAATTAAATTGACATTGAAGAAATCTTGAGAAGTTTCTTTAACTTCAAATTCAAAGAAGTATTTTTTATAATATCCAAAATAGTCAACGAATGATTTATTTAATAATTTGCCAACAATAAAATTATTGTTCATTTTTTTAACAATTTTTATCGGTATTTCCCTTTTTTCTATATAAATATCGTCTGAATTTAAATAAAACATTCTCGTTCTATTCACCATTTCTTCAGCATACATACCTAGGTTATTGTTTATAGTCACTGTACTAATAGAAAGATTATTTAAGATTATTACGTCTAAATATATCTGAGTGTCTTCTAAGAATGTTCGAGTGCTCTTTAAGCATAATGGAATGCGCCTTAAGTGTTGCTGAATGCTGCTTAAGTATAGCAGAATGTTTCTTAAGTATTATGGTATGCTTGTTAAGTGTCGCTGTGTGCTCATTAAGTATTGTAGTATGCTCATTTAAAGTTTTTTTAATTTCTTTAACTTCTATAATAAGATTTAAAACCAATTCTCTAAGTGTCGGCTGTTTATCTATTTTTAATTTCAAGCTTTTAGTTTTAATTGGAGTTTTTTTAAAAACTATTGGTTTTATATTTGCTTCAAAATCAACACCCTCCAAACTTGGTTTCAATGCACACTTAATTATTTTCACACATTTATTATAATTCATATTCTTCCTACTCCCTATATAATAGTATGTGCAAAAATTTTCATTTGGCGTTTTTATTTCTGAAATTTTAGTGTTTTACTATCATAAAATTAAATTAAAAAAATCGAGTAAATTCAGCAAATTTATTTACCAAATTATGATACTTTGCAAATTTTAAAATTGATTTTATTATTTTTATAAATTCCTAAAATATATGTTTTTCCTGCATCAACATCCCTTGGCTTATGAATGCTACCAGGGTTCATAATGGTATAACCATAATACAGATTAGTAATATAAGGAACATGAGTATGACCAGAAATAATATAGTCTATTTTTTTATCTTTAATGGCTTGTTTGTATTTTTTTTGTAATGTTTTAATTGGATTTTTAACACTATAATAATGTGTTAACATAAAATTTTTATTACCAAATTTAAAATATTGAGCTTGATTGAAAAATTCTTCATAAATTTTTTTCTCTCAAAAATCACCCTTAACCATTTTTTTAAATTTAGGAAGTTTAGTGATTTCATTATCACCAAGAGCAAAATAATCAAAATATTTTTTGATGAATTTTTGGTCATTATCGCTATCGCCTGCACAAACAGTTAAATTTGGTTTAATTTTATCAATTAATTTAGCAACAACATTGTTAGAACCGTGAGTATCAGAGACAATTAGTATCCTTTGTTCTTTCATATTAATTAATAATATATTCTTCTTTCCGATAATGATATGCTAAAATCATCATACCAACAGAGCCTATTAAAGAACAAAAAACACATGTCATTCAAATTGGGAACATAACAACTACACCATTGCCCATTATTTGTGTACCATGAAACATATATCCATTAAAAGCAATTAACATAAAAACCAAAGTGGATAAAATCAATGACATATTGATTACTAATTTAAAAGGACCATCCAAAACTTTATTTCAAAATAGATATTTTCCATTTTTTTTATGTGCATGTGCTCTAAGATATACATAAAGATTGAAACCAGTAACACAAATCCAAACTAAAGAAAACAGAGTGTTAAAAATAATATTAGTAACAACTAAACTAGATATATTGTTTACATTAGTACCAGCACTTGTAAAAGAAAAATTTACACAAAACATAATCATTTCTAGCAACAATGACATAAACATAACGACAATTTCAATTCAAATAAATAAATCAATATTTTTTGTGTAATTAGTCTTCTTTTTACTTGCTGTACTATTGATATCTATTGTAGTAGTATTCATGGAATGATTATATTATATTATTATTATTGTAAATTTTTTCTTTCTTTTTCTAATCATATTTTGTCATCATTAGTCATTTCGGGACTAATTCCACCGGTAATATATTTACAATATCACTCTTTTGCCCTATCAATATACTTTTCTAGTCCAGCAATACTTTCGATGTTAAATTCAACCATTCTAATTTCATGCGTATCGCATTCGAATGAACCTGGATCAGAATAATCATCACCTTTTAAAAAACTAATCACGAACATTCCTTTTTTTATATTTCGTAAGTATAAATATAGAGCTAATTGAAATTGATATTCAATAGGAATAACGATATGATCATTACTATCAAATCATTCTTTTCTCTTTTCTCCGGCCTTAGAGATAATTGGTAAATTATTCTCATCCTTTTGCATCCTCATAATTCCTTTTGTGCTTTTATAACTAAGTTTATCAATGGAAGTAGTTTTTATTTCTAACATTGGCAAACTGTTAGAATAATCTACCTTACCATTGCTATTGATTGGTTCTCCATCAGGAATACCACCGAATATTTCATTATTGCTGAAAGCATCAAAGCCAATCTCAATCGGATTATGCATGATATAATCGTGATTTAAATATTTTGCAGCATAATCCCTTAAAAATGGTTCAATAATATTTCCTACCTCGCTAAGAGTCGGATCCATATCATCTTTATAAAGATTTGTCATACCCATTCATGTTTTGAAAGGTGAATTGTATTTACTCAAACCAAATATAGAACTAAATCGGGTGCCGGTTATTTTTTTAAATTTACCCCATTTATTATTTTTGTCTAAGCCTTTTTTTAAATATTCGTGGCTCAGGCATACGCTATTGCCATTTATCTCCCAATTATTTAAATTTTTATCTACTAATGGCATTTTAAGCTAATTTTAAGGCTTTATTATTGATATATGCGATTGATTTTTTAGAATTAATTGAATAATGCGTAAGCGCATTTTTAGTAATTTTTTTATAATTTGCTTTGGCAGTTTTTAAATCCTCAACTAAGTAAGTAAAAATACCGTAATTTAAACCAAATTTGTTATAAAGTTTTTTATCATCAATAACGGCGATGATCGATGCACCTGGTCTAATATTGCTAATGGCATTAATTAGTTTTTCGTTATTTTCAAAAATAATCAAACACTCGTATGGAAACAAGGCTTGATTTGTGCCAGAATTCTTAGGCATAGCTAATTTGGCAATATCTAAACATTGTTTTTTGATCTTACTGTCTAATTTTGTGTATGAAGCCATTTCATTAAATTTTTCAATGGCATTCATATAACAAAAATTATTTTGTGATTCTTGATTAATTCTCTTCATGGTTTTAATGACGTTGATTGGATATTGTCCTTGTGCTGTCTCACCACTAGTCATAGTCGCATCTGTTCCTCATTTACCAGCAACATATACATCGGTAGTTTCTGCTCTAGTCGCTAATAAACTTTTTTCCATGGAATCTAACATTTGTGTAGCCACGATAATTGGTTTATTAGCCCTTCTACATTTTCTAATCATTTCCTCCTGATAATAAGGAACCTCATAATAAGGAATTTCAATTCCAAGATCACCTCTAGCAACCATGATACCATCACTGACCTTAATTATTTCATCTAAATTTTTAATTCCTTCTGTGGATTCAATTTTTGAGATAATTTTAATATTTTTTCCTCCATTTTTATTTAAAATATTTCTTATCTCTTGAACATTTTTTGCATTATTAACAAAACTTGGCGCAACATAGTCTAAATTTAACTTGCAAGCCAAAATAACATCCTGTTTATCCTTCGCGCTAACAAATGGCATGGTATAAGTTGCTCCAGGAAGATTAATTCTTTTATTCGTTTTAACAACGTGGTTATTTAATGCTGTTGCAATAATAATTCCATCTTTAACATTAACTTTATCTACTACTAAAATCAATTTTCCATCTTCTACTAAAATTTTATTTCCGACTTTAACATCTTTTGCCATATTGTATTTTCCAGTTGCATCATAAACACAAAATGATTGTTTGGTTCCTATATTCTTTTTGAGAGTATAAATTGTAATTTTGCTCCCTTTTTCATATAAAATACCATCATCTGGGAATTTACAAACTCTAATTTCTGGTCCTTTTGTATCTAAAAGAAATGAGTAAGGAACATTAAGTTTTTTACTAGCTTCTCGCAATAGTTCAATTCTAATAGTGTGTTCTTCAACACTTCCATGAGAAAAATTAAATCTTGCAACATTACTGCCTGCAATAATAATTTCTTCGCACATTTTTTTGGCTTTAGCAACCATTTCAGGGTTTTGTTTATAAATCTCTTTGTCTCATATTTTTTGAGTTATCGAAGGGCCTATTGTATTAACAATTTTAATCTTAGAAATATTTGACATTTACAATTGTATTATAATATATTTATGGGGTCTAAAACATATTCACAATATTTGTCTTCCTCCCAACTTTTTCTATATAAGAAGGTTAATAATAATTTTTTTGTTCTTCTGCAACGGAGAAAAGGTGGGTGAGCTGATAAAATGTGAGAAGCTGGTGC
The DNA here is from genome assembly GCA_031289655.1 of Mycoplasmataceae bacterium. Taxonomy (GTDB): domain Bacteria; phylum Bacillota_I; class Bacilli_A; order Mycoplasmatales; family Mycoplasmoidaceae; genus Malacoplasma_A. The sequence continues at coordinate 8,099 of JAITPC010000023.1, read as the reverse complement.
AAGCGGTCATGTTGATCATGGAGAGTCTCCTACTGATGCTATCATTCATGAGGCTTTTGAAGAAATATGTGTTAAGATTAAGGAGCGAGATTTGAAATTCATTGGTGTTATCCACAAAACTATCGGTGGCAAGGAACACGCATATTACAATTTTAGCTTTATGTGCACAAAATGAAAAGGTATACCAAAAATTGGTGAACCAGAAAAAGCGAGTGAACTAAAGTGATTCAATATTAAAAAATTACCAATGAATATTATTAGTGATAGAAAGAAAGTGTTGCGACAATATGCAAAAGGTATTTATTACACCAATGTTAATGAATCAAAAAAAGTTAGAAATTATTTATTCAAAAAATCTTCATAAGCTTTTTGAATTCTATTTTTTGAAAAATACTTTGTGATATCAATGTTGTCATATTTAACCCCATTTTTTTTATTTTTAGCGTATTCTTGAGCTAAAATTTTAATCTTATCTTTAGTAAAACCAATAAATATAATAGGTTTTGGAATAATTTTATTGATTTTATTAATAAAATCTGCATTTAAAGAATAATTATTAAATAATTTTGCATCAATCGGATCTTCAAATTGGATGACTGCTCCATATTCGCTCGAAACAACAATTTTTGTTGCCAGAACAAAAAAATTAATTTCGTCCACATTATTTTGCTTAAGTAGCTCTAAATCATTTTTTCTTTCACTAAGATGATATAGATTACTATTATCTGCTATTGACATAAAAATGCTATCAAAATTAGAATTATTCGACACGGTGTTGTTATTACTTAATTTTAATTCTTTTTCAACATCTTGTTTTATTTCATTTTTGATTTCTTTTAAAGAGAATAATTGATCCGCATTTGGTAATTCATCATTTTTACTTTTATCAACTGAAATTTTAGCAGTCGGAATGTCGTTAATAACATTATTTTGCTGATTTGAGAATATTTTCATTGACTCAAAAATAATTTTTTCTAAATAAAATTTTTCATTATTATTTTTTTTAAACATAGTGATTTTTTCTTCTCAAACATTAATGAAAGAAAATAATTGCTCAACATTCAACAAAATAGAATTAATGTTTTCTTTTGTTAAAATTTTTAATAGTGAAATATCATTGGTTTGTTCATAAATTATTTTATCAATTAAAATTGTAATGATTCCTTCGCATAAAATTTCAAAATTTATGCCATTATCGTAATAAAAATTAATTAATGAAAGTGATTTTTCAACATTACATTTGATAATTTCATTAATAAATTCAATTTTTTTATCAATCGATATCAAACCAAATATATCATTAACATTTTCAACTGTAATTTCTTTTCCATTTGAAAGCGAATATATTTGTTCCAACATAGTCAAAACATCACGGGCATGCCCCTTTGATAACTTAATAATCTCAACTTTAGCCTCTTGGCTAATATTGATGTGTTCGGTCTTGATAACTTTTTCAATAACATTGACTAATTCTTGTTCATTAAATTTATTTAGATTAAAATATTGACATCGTGAAACTATTGTGGCAGGAATTTTGTGAAATTCAGTAGTAGCAAAAATAAACACAGCGTGTTGTGGAATTTCCTCAATAGTCTTTAACAACGCATTTCATCCTTGAGTTGTGATCATATGGGCTTCATCGATAATGTAAACTTTCTTTTTAAGTTGCATCGGCAAATACTTAATATTGTTAACAATATTTCTAGCCTCATCTACACCATTGTTACTTGCGGCATCTAATTCGATGATATCAGAACAATTACTGCTATCAATCAATAAACAATTTTCACATTTTTCGCAACAATCCCCGTCAATGGGTTGTAAGCAATTCATTGCTTTTGCAAATATTTTAGCAATCGTTGTTTTCCCATTTCCTTTAGGACCAGATAAAATATAACCATTAAATATTCTATTATATTTTATTTCATTTTTTAACGTTATTACAACGTGATTTTGTCCAATAACTTCAGCAAATTTTTTTGGTCGATATTTACGATAAAAAGAAATATGACTCATACATTGTTTATTATATAATTTGTTATGTTTTTGAACACACCTTAAAAAAATACAAATATAAATATATTTGTATGAAAAAAATCTCGCCACAAATTCCCCCCCCCGGTATATATAATTAAATTGAAATGAAATACAATAAGCACAATAACGTTTTGAACAAAAGAGAACACAAGGTTTGAAATAGAAGAAATACTGTTAAGGTTGCTCTTTCTGCTACTTGGTTTACTGTTGGGGTAGGTGGAGGAATTCTTTCCACAATATTAATTGGGCATAGTTGTAGTAAACCAGCCAAAGGTTGAGTTGATTTAATTGATGTTCCATGGGATGCTGTCATGACAAACAAGAGATTAGTATTTGATAAAGGAATTGATTGAGTGACTGCTATAGGTGGTATTCCACGAGGTTCTGATGTTGGAATGATAATTCTTCATGCTTCAAGTGATTCCACAGCCACATCTCTTTTCTGAACCACGATAATGTATACTCCAATTGCTGGTGACTCTACCAAAGCATGATGCTTTATTGGGGATATGAAATTCGACTTCGCCGCAGGCAGTGAAACCACTACTAAAATGCATTCTTATTATGATGGTTCTTTAGGAGGTTGACAATTTAGTGATAATTATGAATGAAAAAATGAAATGACATTGAATTATTTTGAAGATTATACTATGTTTTCAGGGGAATATGTTCCTAAAGATTTTAAAAATATAACACTAGAAGAAGCCGGTCTAAGAGGTTGATGCAAAGTTTTTGATAAATAAATTTAGTACATGCAAAATTTTCCATCATTTTACTTATTTTGTATGTAGTTTAAATACTATAATAATGAGCATTTAGGATAATTACACTAAAAGGATGATGTGATTTCCTAAATAATATTATTATTTCCCAAGACAAAAATTTTTAAACATTTCATCAATAAAGTTGAAATCATTACTTCTACCTTGAATTTTTAGGATATTCTCGAATGCCTCATGCATATTTTCAATAACTAAATCAATAGGGGTATTTTTTTTAATATCTTCAAAACATTTTTCAAGTAATAAAAGCGTATTTTCCAACAAACCTATTATTTGTTGCGATTGCAAAATCACGCCATCATATTTTTCAATCGATAAAGTGTTGAATCTTTTTTTAATTTCCATGATTAAGTTAGATATTTGTTTTTGCTTAGCGCTAATCTTAATAGAATTTAAATGATTATTGTATTGCTTAATATCCACTTTATTATTGACAATAATAAAATTCATATTTTTTATATGATTTAAAATTTTTTTATCATTTTCATCTAAGGGTTTAGTGCCGTCAACCACGAACAATATTAAATCAGCTTTTTTAATTACCTCATAGCTTTTATTTATACCTATTTTTTCAATTTTATTGTTTGTTTTATTTCTTATCCCAGCAGTATCTAAAATATTGATGGTAATGCCGTTCATATTAATTTTGGTTTCTACAACATCACGTGTAGTGCCTGGAATAGAACTAACGATGGCCTTGTCTTCATTTATAAATGCATTTAATAACGAGGATTTACCAACATTTGGTTTACCGATGATTGCAATATCAAATCCTTGATTAAATTTCATTGCCATCTTGGAGTGTGAAATTATTGCAATAATTTTTTTATTGATCTTTTTTATATTATTTAATATGTTTTTTTTATTAGAACTATCTTCATACTCAGGATAATCAATATTGACTTCAATTTGTCCAATTATTTTAAATAATTCATTACTAAATTTATCAATTAAATCATTTGATCTTTTATTTAATGCATTGTTGACATTTGAAATGGTAATCTCATTGGTAGCATTAATCAAATTATTGATAGCATTAGCTTGGTTTAAAGAAATTTTCTTATTCATAAATGCTCTTTTGCTAAATTCACCTTTTTGGGCTATTTTAGCACCATTTTTTATTAGTAGTTCAATAATTTTATTAGCGATGAAAATACCGCCATGGCAATTAATTTCAATTAAATCTTCACCTGTAAATGATTTTGGTGAAACAAATTTCATCAATAATACTTCGTCAATTTTCTTGCCATTCTCACAAATAGTGTTTTTTTGTATTCGATATGATTCTTTTTTAATTTTTATTAAGATAATTTTATTTAAAATTTCATAAGCTTGATTTCCAGATAATCTAATAATATGAATGGCACCATTGAATGGTGGGGTTGATAAAGCGACTATTGTGTTATTTAGCATATTAGTATTTTGTTTTATTCTCAATAGCAGATTTCAATGTTGTGTTATCAGCATAATCAAGTGCTGAATTGATTGGTAAACCAATAGCTAATCGATAAATGGAAGCTGTTGGTAAAATCTCATTCAGCATCTTTTTAATAAAAGCCGCAGTTGCCTCGCCATTTATTGTCCAATTAGTTGCAATAATGATTTCTTTAAATTTATATTTATTGATCATCACAACTAATTTATTGATAATTTTTGAATTTAGTGAAGTATTTTTTTTAGCATCGATTTCATTATTTAAAACATAGTATAACCCGTCAAATGATTTAGTTTCTTCAATTTTATTTAAATCTTCAGTTGTATTTACAATACAAATTTTTTTATCATTTCTAAGTGGATTATTACAAATTTTGCATCGTTTATCAATTGATATATTATTACATTCTTCACAAAAATAAAGATTGTTTTTTATATTTTTAATTCTTTCAACTAAATCACTAATAAATTTTTCATCCTTATTGATAAGAAAATAAGCAATATTTTTAGCTTGCTTATTTCCAATTCCTGGCAATGATTTTAAAGCATCAAGCAAAAAATCAAAATCTCTATTCACTTTTTTCGCCTTCTTTCTTAACCGCTACATTTTTAACAATTATTTTTTCTAAATCAATTTTATTTATGCTTTGTTGATGTAGCATTTTATCAACAGCTTCTTCTCTAATTAAACCAGGGATCGAATTAGTCATTGTCTCTCTAATAATCTTATTAGAATCAGGAATATACATTCTATGAAGTGCTAAAATACAACTTCTTGCAATAGATTTTTTTATTTCATCAAAATTTTTATCAGCTTCTCCTACATAGATATGAAGTGGAGATTTTTGTTCAAGACTTCGTAATGAAACCCCTTCTCGAATCTTACCCACTTTATCTAAGTGATTAGTTCATTGGAAATCTAAATTTTGTAACAAAATATCTTTCAATATTCTCTTTGATTGCTCAGGGCCAAGTTTTTCAATTTTAATGTCAATGCTCATTTTGATAATTTCCTCAATAATAGCTTTAGCATCATCTAATGTTCTTTTTTTAAAATATTCTTGACTAATAAGATCTTGGTTAAAAAGCATACGGTTTAATAACATTGCAATTTTTGCTCCATCAACTAAATTATTATTATGTGGATCAATATTCAAATTAATAATTTCCCTTGCAACATGTTTAACCATGTTTTTTAGTATAGAAAAATTATCCTTACCAATTAAAATTTGATCTCTTTGTTTGTAAATTAACTCTCTTTGACTAGCTAAAACGCTATCATAATCAATCAAATTTTTTCTAGCATCAAAATTAAAACCTTCAATTTTCTTTTGTGCATTGTTCAATAACTTACTAAAAAATCAAGAATCATATTTATCATCATCTTCAATTTTATCATTTGACTTATCAATTTTATCAATTGCAAATCTTCTAAATAATTCATCTTGCAATGAAATGAAAAATCTTGTTTCACCAATGTCGCCTTGTCTTCCACTTCTACCACGTAATTGATTATCAACTCTTCTACTTTCGTTTTTTTCAGTCCCAATAACATATAAACCACCAAGTTCTTTTACTTCCTTGCCTAATTTAATGTCCGTTCCTCTACCAGCCATGTTTGTAGAAATTGTGATTGCGCCTTTTTCCCCGGCATGCTTAACAATTTCGGCTTCTTTAATATGGTTCCTGGCATTTAACAGCTCAAAATTTATACCTTTATTTCTCAAAAATTTTGCTAATTCTTCGGAATCTTCAACGCTTGCTGTACCAATCAATATTGGCTGACCTGTTTCATGAATTCTTTCCACATCTGCCACGACATGATGCCATTTAGTAATTTTATTAGAAAAGACATAATCGTTATGATCTTTTCTAATAACTGGCTTGTTTGTTGGTATTGGAACAACAACCATGTTGTAAATTTTAATAAATTCTTCCTCTTCAGTGAAAGCTGTTCCGCTACAACCAGATAATTTTTTATAAAGTCTAAAAAAAGATTGATAAGTAATTGTTGCGACAACAATGTTTTCTGGTTCAATTTTTACATATTCCTTTGCCTGTATAGCCTGTTGCAGTCCAGCATTATAACTTCTTCCTTCCATGATTCGACCAGTATATTGATCAACCAAAACTATTTCATCTTCTCTAACGATATATTGAACCCCTAATTGAAAAATATAATTAGCCATTAATGCGTTTCTTATCTTATGAATTAAATCAGAATTCTCAATTCCGTAATAGTTTTTTAATTTAAAATATTCTTCTGCTTTTTTAACTCCATCATCGTTCAAAAATATTGTATTTGTTTCTGGATCTTTCTTATATTCGTTACTTTCTAATGTTTTAACGAATTTATCAGCATTAACATAACTACTTGTATCACGTTTTGGTTGACCAGAAATAATTAGTGGTGTTCTTGCCTCATCAATTAAAACTGAATCGCCTTCATCAACAATAGCATAATTTAAACCTCTAATTACTTTTTCATCTATATTTTTTACCATATTATCTCTTAAATAATCAAAGCCTAATTCACTGTTAGTGGTATAAGTAATATCACAAGCAAACATTTTTCTTTTCTCGTCTGGAGAAAATGAACTAAGATTATATCCAACAGTAATTCCCAACGGATTCAAACATTCGGCACAAAATTTAGCATCACGTTGTGCTAAATATTCATTAACTGTAACAATATGCACACCTTTTTTTGTTAAAGCATTTAAATATGCTGCCATAACACAAACCAATGTCTTTCCTTCACCCGTGTATAATTCAGCAAAATCTCCAAAATGTAAAATACAAGATCCAATTATTTGAACTTTATATGCAAAGATTCCATGAATACGATATGTTGCTTCCCTAACGGTTGCAAAAGCCTCATAAATAAAACTATCTAATGAATAACCTTTTTTTAATAAATCTAAAAAATACTCTGTTTTATTACTTAATTCTTCATTGGATAATTTTCTAAAAGAAAATTTTAGACCTTCAACTTTATCAGCAATAAGTTTTGCTTTCCTTAATATCTTTTTATGAGGAGAAAAAATATTAAATCGTTTTATACCTAATTTTTGCATAGTATATATATAAATTATAAATTAAAATCACTTATATTTTTTATTGATGAATATTTGCTGATCAATGCAACTCAATAAGAACAATGAAGGCAAATATGTAATTCAAGATAAAACTAATAAATATATGGGAGGATCTTGAAAATTTAATTCTCAATTTCCATTATGCCATCAAGGTGATGCCAACTCGGCTAATATAAAAATATCACATAAATAAAACAATAAAGAACCTACAATAATTCTTCCGCTATGTTTTTGTCTAAAGGTGCATATACTTCTTCAAGCCATTAAGCTTAACACAAACATATAAACTGGTATCACTATCACATATGTGACTGGTGGCACCTTTGGTGTCCCGATTGGTTGAAAATGCTCAAAATTATAAAATAAATAATATTCAAGCAAACTAACAATTAAAATGTATAAAAAAATAAAGATTAACATACTTATGATCTCGAATTTTCCAAATTTCTTAGATTTTTTTCAATGAAATATTGTTAAACAAATATGAGTAATAGTAAAAAATAATAAACCAAAACTTAAATCGCAAGCATTAATTATTTCAGCAACCATTGCAAAAAATAGAGCAATAACAATAAAATAATGTCTTTTATCACTGTAGCGATAATTAAGCAAACTATATAAACAACAAATTCCAGCAAACCCAGGGACGCCAACTTGTATCCATCAAGGATGGTAACTATAAATATGCAAATCCTCTAAAATTTTAAAAGTTAATAATGCCACAAAACCTATAATGAAAAATAATAAA
>JAITPC010000006.1 GCA_031289655.1 Mycoplasmataceae bacterium | reverse complement strand
ATTTATCGATATTAATGATTTAATATCATATGAAAAAAATGTTATTGGTCAATTGTCAGGTATTAAACACAAAAGTAATCCTAGTGATGTTGGCAACTCCCTTGTATTAAATACATATTTTGAGAGGATCAATGAATTAGAATTTCATCTAAGAACGAAATACAAGGATAAATATGAAGAAACTTTTGAAGAATTAAATAATATTAAAAAAGATATTGAAGGTATCGCTATTGAAGCAATCAATGATTTAATTCTAATAGAATATTCAAAAAAGTTATTTTTTTATTTAAACAAATTCAGACATGAAGACAAGGAAATTGATGAAAAATTGAATAAAATTGAAAAAGATAGTGTTGAAAAGAATATTGATAAAGCACTAGATGATTTAATATCATTATCATTTTCTATAAAGGAATCGGCAGATAAATATGGTGTCAAAATCAAATAAATTATTAATCGGTTCATTTGTATCAATGAATAAAGCAGACAAGTATTTATTAGGTAGTTTGAAGGAGGCTTTAGCATGTGATGAAAATTGCTTAATGTTTTATAATGGCAGTCCGCAAACAATAAATAGGCCTAATATTAATGAAATTAACATCAATGAATTTCAAACAAAATGCAATGAAAATAATATTAAATTAGTAAATATAATTGTTCATTCACCTTATATTATAAATCTTGCTACAAATGAAATAGCAAAAAAAGAATTTACATTTAATATTTTGTTAAATGAAGTTGAAAGAACACATAAAATAGGGAGTAAATATATCGTTGTTCATCCCGGTAATGCAACTAATGGTATGGAAAGAAGTATTGCTATCAAAAATGTTGCTGATATGATAAATAAAATTAATAAAATTAATAAAAATGTTTGTTTATGCTTAGAAACAATGAGTGGAAAGGGAAATGAAATAGGAGTAACGTTTAGTGAATTAAAACAAATAATATTGTTGGTGGATAATAAAGAATTGATTGGCATTTGTTTAGATACATGCCATACATGGGACTATGGGTATGATTGAAATGATAGTGAATTAATATTTAAGGAATTTGATAAGGTAATAGGTTTAAAATATTTAAAAGTAGTGCATTTAAACGATTCAAAAAATGAATTAAATGCTCATAAGGATAGACATGAAAATATAGGATATGGAAAAATAGGTTTTAAAAATTTATTAGATATATGCTATAGTCCATATACTAAAAATATCCCAAAAATATTGGAAACTCCCATAATCGATTCGATTATTCATACTTACAAAAAAGAAGTTGAAATGATTAGGAACAAAAAATTCATTGATTGAAAAAATAATTAATTAATGTTTTCTATTTAAAATTTTATTGACATAAGTAATAATCTTATTGTTATCGTGAATAAATATTTTTTTTATTGATTTGATAATTTGTTTTTGTTGTTGGAGGAATAAAATTATTTTTTCATTTCATTTTTCAGAGTAGGAATTGTCGCCATTTAACAATTTCTTTGCCTTATTTTCTTTAAATCAAACATCCTTTTCCGCCAATAACCAAAAATTATCCAATATTTCTTTAAATTGTTCTTTTTTGATAGTAATATCATTATTAAAAGTCTTTTTATCAAAAACATTTGTGTCTAAATTATGAAAATAATTGGAAAAATATAATTCTCGGTAAATATCATCGTTCTTTAATTTTTTTGCAGCTTTAACAAAGCTAAACCGTGGCTTGATTTTATAGTTAGTATAACTATATAAAATAGTTAAAAAAAGAAAGTATTTAAAAACCGCACCATCTTTTTTTAATTCAACATTATTTTTAAATTTAACGCAAGATGATAATATAAGTTTTTTAATTATCATATTTTTCCATCTCCTCTCTAATAAAATCTAATACACCTTGAACTTTAGAGTAATCCATTCTTGTGGGACCGATAATTGATAACTGACGTTTCTCGTTGTTGCAAGATTTGATTGTGGTTGAGGCAATCGCCAAACCTTTTTGCCCAATTTCATCGCCAAATGTTATATTTGTTTTTCCTTGTTTTTCCTGTAAAAAACTAATGTGTTTTCAAACATTTGTATCTTCCAAAAACATCAACACTTGATTCAATCTATTGATATCATGAAACTCGTGCTGCAATGTTAAATATTTTGTTCCAACAATATTTGTTTTTGTTGAAATTTTTTTAAAATTGAATATTTTTTCTATAATTTGTCTAATACAAAATTCATATTCATGAACGACTTTCCTAATAATTTCTTTTAATGAAATAATTTTTTCTTCTAGTTGAGTTAATGGAGTATCGACAAGTCGATCGTTGAATACTCTAATACAAATAGCAATATCATCAAATTGTTTATCTGTGTTGAAATTTATAGTATTTTTAATAACCTCGCCACCACTTGTTACAATGATAATTAGAGCTTGACCTTTATCAATTTGAATCAAATCAAATCTTTTTAATTTTTCCGCATTGTGGTTTGATGTGACCATTAGTGGTAACTTAAATGTTTCCTTTAATATTTCGACAGATTGATCAATAATCGTATCTATTGATAGCTCTCTATTGTTAAAGATTTTTCTCAATTTATTTTTGACATCATCGCTAATGGTTGGGTGAAGAATATTTTTTTCATAATATTTATACCCTTCAATTGACGGAATTCTACCACTACTTGTATGGGTTTTTTCTAAAAACCCATGTTTTTCTAATACGGCCATGTCATTTCTTACAGTGGCACTACTAACATTCTTCATATATTTTTTAATAACATCATTGCTTGCTATAGGTGAAGCTGTGTAAGCATAATCTTCAATGATAATCTTCAGCAATTTGCTATGTCGTTTAGATAGTTCCATACTTAATTAAATTATAGTTATATATGTTGAATTAGGCGTATTAAATAAATTAAAATACTTTATTTGCTAACACCTACCCCACGGGGGGGGGCATTTTTATTATATAATAATAATATAGAGATGAAATCGCTATTAAAGAAAAACAAAAAGTTAATTATAGCAATGTCAGCAGTTATTGCTGGTAC
>JAITPC010000008.1 GCA_031289655.1 Mycoplasmataceae bacterium | reverse complement strand
CTAATCTTTTATTAATTTTATTAAAGCCATCATGCATTTCTTTTGCAAGTTGTGAAACTTCCTTTGCAAGTTGTGAAACCAAATCACGAGTAGAAGGATTTTTATTTCCTCCATTTCCGCCAGAACCACCTTGGTTATGACGAGTAGCTTCAACTACTAAATTGTCTTTATTTATTCTTTTTTCTATTTTAATATTGTACTTGCTCATAGCATTATTATATATCCACTAATATGTTGTTTATAATATTTTAAAATGATTATTAAATCTTATTTTCTACCCCATCCGCCTCTAATTATAGAAGGTATTGGCAAGAAAGAAGAAATATTAAAAACAAAAAAATCATACCAATTAGTTGCTAAAGAAATTAATCGTTTAAAACCAGACTGTGTAGTTATATTTACACCACATTTCCCGATTAATGATGAAAATTTTAATATTGTTTATGATGAATATATAATTGGAAATATGTTACAATTTAAATCAGAACGAAAAGTGAAAGTGAAAAATGACTTAGAATTAGTCGACCAAATATATAATGGTGTAATCAATAGTGGTGTTAAAATCAAAAAGTTGACTAATATTTCAATTGACCACGCTAGTTTTATTCCGCTGCATTTTGTTAAATGCAAATCAGCTATAGTTATTTCTAATGCTTTTGCCCCAGCAGCACAACATTATAAATTTGGCGAAGTATTAAATAATTTATTTACTGCAATCAATAAAAAAATTGTTGTTATTGCAAGTGGCGATACTTCTCACAAACTTAAAAAAAATGGAACATATGGTTTAAGCCAAGAAGGTGTTAAATTCGATCAAATACTAATTGATGCTATTAAAAATAACAATCATAGTGAATTAATTAATTTGAATAATGATTTTATCAATAATGCGGGGCAATGTGGTTTGTTTTCACTAATAACTATGTTTGGAGTAATTAGCAGTTTTTTAATAAAAAGTAAAATTTATAGTTATGAATATCCTTATGGTGTTGGATATCTAGCGGCAAGTTTTTCATTAGAAGAACCTACTAAAAATAAAATATTGGTAAAACAAATTATTAAATTGGCGAAAGATAGTGTTGAAAATTATTTAAAACACAGTAAAAATATTTCCCCATCAAAAGAATTGAGCAGCTATTTGTTAAACAATCGCTTTGGTTCTTTTGTTTGTTTGAAGAAAAATAAAGAACTTCGTGGGTGTGTTGGAACAATATTACCAACAAAGGAGAATTTAGCAACAGAAATAATTGCTAATGCGATTAGTGCAGCAATCAATGACAATAGATTTAATCCAGTAATAATTAGCGAACTAGATAAAATTAAGTATAGTGTTGATGTACTTACAAAACCACAAGTTATTACTAATCTCAACCAATTAAATCCTAAAAAATACGGAATTATTGTACAAAGTGGGAGCAAAAGTGGTATTTTATTGCCTAGCCTAGAAGGCATTAATACAATTGAACAACAAATAAATATTGCTTGTCAAAAAGCAAACATTTTACAAACAGAAAAAATAATAGTTTACAAGTTTATGACTAATAGATATGAATAAAAAGCAATGATATTATCCAATTTATAATTTAATTATGCTCCTGTAGCTCAATGGATAGAGTAGAAGTTTCCTAAACTTTTGGTTGGACGTTCGATTCGTCTCAGGAGCGCCATTTTAATTATTATTAAATATATCTTCATGTATGCCTTTTACTTCTTCTAAAATAGCTCGTTCACTTCAGTTTTTTACATGTTCAAAGAATTTTATGCTCTTAAAATACAGACATAGTTTAATGCCTTCTAAACTTATTTTTTTATGATAATTCTTTAATACTGTAGCAAAAATCTGTTTATCCATTTTATAAATACATGCAAAATCATATTCAGGAACAAGGTAAGTCATGCTGCCAAAATCAATAATACTAGCCAACTCTTGTTTTTTGTTTACCAAAATATTTTCTTGATATAAGTCGCCGTGAATCGTGCAAAACACTCTTTCTTTTAAAAAAGTATTATATTTTCCTTGTAATTTTTTAATATGCAAAATTTCTTTGGTAGTAAAATATTTTTTAAGTAAAATTATGTTTTTATTGATTTTTTTATTTTCAAGTTTTATATACATTTTTTTATCTTTATGAACTTCAACACCATGGATTTCAGCTAAAAAAAGTGTAAGTTTTTTTGCAATATTATCTTTTCCTTTCGAGGAACACTTAGAGATATCGAGTTTAGTCCCTTTTAACATAATGTATGTCATTGCACCGAACGGATACTTACTACATGGATTAATTAATTTAATTGAATCATAAGGAATTGCAACACTAGTAATTTTTTGTTTTAATAAACCGATAATACCTAAAAAATTTTTATAAGAGTTAAAGGTATCTTTTGTTTTAGCTTCTAACAATATCTTTTTATCAACAATATAAGCTTTAGAAAAAACGCCTTCATCGAATTGTTTTTCTACTTTATCCACTATAGGTTGATTATATTATTTTCCATAAGTTAGGAAGTTTATTACTATAGCATAATTTGTTAAAGAAATTTTGACACAAGTTATGCGCTTTTTTTGTCATAATCTTCCACTATGTTATAATAGCCCAGCCTCGTAAACCTATTTCTTCTAAAAGAGAGAAATTATCAATTAAAATTACTTCACCTTCATAGTTGCAGTAAAACAAAATTACTTGTTGACAAATACTCAAATCCAAATTATTCCAATATCACGTGCCATACCTATAGGGATATACAAAACCATTATTAACTACGTAAGGGATCTCATTGGCGTAGAAGTTAAATCAAATCCCCGAGCTCGTGCCATTATCAATCCCTGCAAGTGCAACAATACCACTTCCATGAGTATTTCATGCTACACTTTCATCAAAAGTTATTGTTTTACCTTGAATGTTGTCACCTGCTTTTAAATCACATAAATCTAGTGGAAATTTCTCTGGTATTTTATTGCAACTACACGCAATTAAGACCGTTGAAAGGGCAATTCCCCCCCCCGATTAGAGTGATTCCTAATAAACCAAATCCAATTTTTGTCTTATTCATAATTAGATTATATACACTGGGGGGGGGAATTTGTGGTGTGAAATTAGATGTAATATTATATAATAATATTGATGATTTCATTACTAAAATATTTAACAAAAAAAGAAGTTTTTATTTATTTTGTGCTTGTTTTAGTTTTACTTGGACAAGTTTTTTTTACAATTTTTATCCCTGATAGGATTGCCAATGTTGTTGCATTAGTTGATGGTTCATTTGCAAAAATTGATATAAACATTATTGTTGAACAGTGCTTATTGTTGTTTTTTCATGTGATTGGACTGGCAATAACAATTATTTTGTCGAATTTATTTTCGACTCATATTGCAGCCAAATATGGAATGTACATTAGGCACGAAATGTTTGTGAAAGCAAACAATATTCCATTACAAAAGATTAATGAATTATCGGTTTCTAGTATTATTTGAAGAAGTACCAGTGATATTGATTATTTACAAATTTTACTTCAAGGTGGAATGACAATGATTATTACAGCTCCAGGAGTTGCTTTTGGAGGATTAGTAAAAATGTTGTTTACACAGCCGACAGGTGGAGGAGATGGACCAAAAAATATCAATAATACTCCATGACAGTTTATTGTATTAACAACATCTGTAATTATCATCATGACAGTAATTACATTAGCCTTTGCTGTTTTTATCTTACCAATATTCAAAAGACAAACAAAAAATAACGAAAAATTACTATCTCTATGTAACGAAAATATTAGAGGAATAAAGATCATTAAATCTTCCAATTCATTTGATTTGCATAAAAGAAAATATTTAAAAGTCGCTTCAATGCTAAAAAAAGATGATCGTTCAATCAATATTATTAACGCATTAGCTAATCCAGCAGTTAATTTTTTTGTTTCTTGTTCAACTATAGGAATTTATTGACTTGGGGCATACTTAATTGATATTAATCATCTTAATCCTGATTTCAAATTAAACTATAGCGATTTAATTGGTTATGCTACACTTTCATCGGTGATTATTGGATCTTTCGTTAATATAGTTGCTGTCATCACCATTCTTCCTCAAATATCTGTAATTACAAAAAGAATTAATGAAATACTTAAAAGTAGTGATGAAGATATGAATATTGACATCGTAAATAGGACGAATAAAAAAGGGGTGATAGAATTCAAAAATGTTAGCTTTAAGTATAATGATGCTGTTAAAAACGTCTTAAATGAAATCAATTTTAAAATAGATGCTGGTGAAATTGTTGGAATTATTGGACCTATGGGAAGCGGCAAAACAACATTGATTAATTTAATTCCTAGTTTGCTTAAACCAACAAGTGGAACGATTTTGGTTGACGGGATAGATATAAAGAAAAGCAACCTAGTTAAATTAAGGAGAAAAATCGGCTATAGTTCGCAAAATTCTTATATATTAAACGCTACAGTTAAGGAAAATATTTCACCTTATGAAAATAAAAATTTAAGATTTGATAAGATGCGTTTGATAGCAAAAATATCTAATGCTGACAACTTTATCAATAAATTAGAAGGTGGTTACAATTCTATTTTATTAAGAGGTGGCAATAATCTTTCTGGTGGACAAAAACAAAGAATTTCTATAACAAGAAGCATCTCTAAGGATAACGAAATTTTATTATTTGATGATAGCTTTAGTGCATTGGATTATGCAAATGATTTAGATATCCGAAATAAAATATCGAAAAAATATAAAAAAGCAACAAAAATTATTGTGGCAACCAGAATAAGCACAATTATTAATGCTGATAAGATAATTTTACTTAATGAAGGAAAAATTATTGATATAGGGAAGCACAATGAATTGTTCAAGAGGTGTAAACAATATAAAAATTTAGTGCTTTCTCAAATAACATTAAAGGAGGCTAAGAATGCATAAAGATTGGCTAATTCTAAAAAAAACATACAAGCATATTAGTAAATGAACTTGGATTGCCGTTATTTCCTTAACGCTCACCTCATTAGTGGCAACAACACTTTCGATTTTGGCGCCATATTATCTTTCAACTTTAATAGGCTATATTCAAAATTCCGATCCTGTTCAGGAAAAAATGTTAAGGGACATTACTCGTGTAGGAATTATGATTATCACCTTTTACTCCGCAAAGTTTCTGTTATGCGACATTCCTTATTATTTAATAACTAACTGATTAGATCAACATAATGGTATGAGAATAAGAACTTCTATTATCAACAAAATGAATAAATTACCAATCAGTTATTATGAAAAAAGCAGCATTGGTAAATTATTAACAATATTGGTTTCAGATACCAAACTAATAAGCCAAAATTTCATAGGGGCATTCGTTTCAATTATTTCGAACATCTTCTTTGTGATTTGTTTAATTACAACAATGTTTTTAATGAATTGAAAAATGGCTTGTATTACAATCGTTATCATTCCCATATTTTCTTCATTGCTTCCATTAATCATAAAAAAAAGTAGATCTTTTTTTGTCAAAAGAAGAACAAGTTTGGCTAACGCAAACAATGTTATTGATGATATGTTTAATAATATATTGTTAGTAAAAATGACAAATATGCAAAGCAAAGCAACAAAAAAATATGATATCGAATTAAAAAAAATGTATTTAGCAACAAAAAATTCATCATTTATTTCTGGTCTAACAAGTCCGTTATTTACTATTTCAAATTATTTAATTTTAATATCATTAATTATTTTTGCAGCGATATTTCAAATAACAACTAAAGATAATTCCGCCGTAATTGTTTTGCCATCATTTATTTTATTTTCACAAATGTTTAATTCACCATTCGCAACTATTTCTACGAGCATACAAAATTTGATCAACACTATGACATCACTAGAACGAATCGTCAATTTTCTTGATGAGCAAGAGGAACAAGAAACGAAAAGTATAGTAAACATTACAAACTATGATATTAAAATTAATAATATTAGTTTTGAGTACAACAAGCACAAACAAGTAATTAATAATATCTCACTAGATGTTCCATTTGGTACTAAAATAGGTATTGTTGGTTCAACGGGTAGTGGAAAAAGCACAATCGCAAGTTTGTTAATGAAATTTTATGATGTTACAAATGGAAGTATTGATGTTGGTGGAATTAACATTAATAAGATAGGATTTAAAAAAATTAGTGATGATTTTTCTATTTTATTACAGGAACCATTTTTGTTTGATGGAACAATTAAGGAAAACATTATCTATAATACCCAGAATGTCTCTGATAAACAATTGAAACAAGTTTGTGCGGAGGTAGGTTTATTACACTTTATTGAGTCCTTACCAAAGGGTTTTGAAACATTGATTAATGAAAATTTTAGTAATGGGCAAAAACAATTGATTACAATTGCTAGGCAAATACTAAGAAAATCAAAAGTATTGATTTTGGATGAGGCAACTAGCAAAGTTGATACAGTTACTGAAGCTAGTATTCAAAAGGCAATCGATCTATTAACAAAAAATAAAACATGTTTTATTATTGCACATAGATTGAATACAATCAAACATGTTGATAAAATAATTGTTATTGACAAAGGAAAAATAGCTGAACAAGGAACACATGCTGAACTATTGAAAAAGAATGGTATATACTCATTACTTTATAAAAGTCAATTTGCTGATATAAACTAATCTACTTTTTTTCTGGATTAATATATAATTCATTAAATTTATAAATTGGACCATTAAAATAAAGCTTTACTAAACCAGTTTTACCACTTCTTTGTTTTTCTATTTTAAAATTAATAATTTTTCCATCCTTAATATTGGTTTCTGGTGTTCCATCAGTTTGTTGACTTTCCTCACTTCACATAAGCATAACATTATTAGCGTCTTGTCCTATTCCTCCACTTCCTCTCAAGGAAGCAAGTGTTAAGGCATTAGACTTAAAATTCTTTTTATCTGCACTTCAAGAATCTTTTGTTACCTGTGATAGAAGTAATATTGGAATATTTTTATCCTTAGCAACAGATTTTAATCTCCTTGTTATGTTGGCTAATTCAATGTTTTCATCTTTTTTTCCATCTTTTTCCATAATGTGTAAGTGATCAATAACAACCAATTTTAAATCAAAAGACTTACTTGCTAAACTGATTTGTGAGCTAATATCATCAATGTTCGCTTTAAAGTTAATATTAACTTTAAGTGGATAATTTTCCAACGAATGAAGCACATATGACCTACGGTTATTGTCAATTTCATTTGAATTTGAATTATTAAAAAATTTACTTGGTTTTTCTGAAATAATTGCAATAAGGCGATCAATAAGTTCGTTTGGTGTCATTTCCAAACAAAAGAAAAGAATTTGTGGTTGCTTTTTATTCGAATCTTTGGGAGCCTCCATTAATAAATCACATTCATGCTTAATTACATTTAATGCAAATGCTGTTTTACCAACTCCTGGCGCCGCAGCTAATACATTAAGTGTGCCTTTTTCAAATCCTCCCCCGCTTA
Source organism: Mycoplasmataceae bacterium (assembly GCA_031289655.1). Lineage (GTDB taxonomy): Bacteria > Bacillota_I > Bacilli_A > Mycoplasmatales > Mycoplasmoidaceae > Malacoplasma_A. The sequence goes on along the minus strand of JAITPC010000008.1, from coordinate 17,609 downwards.
ATATTTTATCAATAGCATTGATCCCTGTTGGCACAACATCTAATGTGTTAGTTTTTTTTACCTTGTTGCTAAGATATTCTTTCAATGTTTCACTAATATTTTCCATTTCAATCGTTTTTCTATCCCACGCTACATCATTGAATTCTGCAATTTTTTCATTTAACTTATTATTAAAACTTGTAAAATCCCATTTACTATTCATAATCTCGCCACAAATTCTATCCAAAGATCTTTTAGTTGAACCATCCTTAATGATTTCAATATATTCATTAAATGGTGCCGTTCCTTTATATTCAGATGATCTCTTTGTAATATACAACTCATAGTTCTTAAATTGTCTATTTTCATTATTTTTTAAATAATCCAATATTGTTATTTCATCAACTTTTTTTTGATTTTCAATTAAATCGTGAATTATACCAAATAAGATTTTATTTTCATTTTTAACAAAGTCACTTACTTTTAAGTGATTTGTGGCATCAATACACGCTTCATAGTTGTTCAAGAACATTGCCATTAAGGAATCCTCAACTTTTTCGATGAAATCTATGTCACCAGTATTTCGGTCCAATGTCATTTAACAATATTATATATTTATAATATTCATATATATGAGCGATTTTAAACAAAGTTTGAATATTCTAAAAACTGACTTTGAAATGAAAGCGAACCTTCCTATAAGGGAACCTGAAATTCAAAAAAAATGAATCGAAAATCAAATTTACCAAAAAATTTTATTAAAGAATAAAAATAATCCACAAAAAATATTACATGATGGCCCTCCATATGCTAATGGTTCAATTCACGTTGGTCATGCATTGAATAAAATTTTAAAGGATTTTGTTGTTAGACGGTGAAATCTTGAAGGGTATTATTCTCACTACATTCCTGGCTGAGATACTCATGGTATGCCAATTGAACATGCCCTAATAAAAAAAGGAATTAACACTGATCCAAATTTGACAATTGGTCAAAAACGTGAAAATTGCCGAAAATTTGCAAATGAGCAAAAAGATAATCAAAAAACACAATTTGCTAGACTTGGATTAGAAACCGATATGAAAGACATATATATGACCCTTGATAATAGTTTTGAAAAAAACCAATTAGAAGTTTTTTTAAAAGCAATCAAATTGGGATTAATTTATCAAGATTTAAAACCAGTTTATTGGTCTTGAAGTAGTCAAACTGCACTAGCAGAGGCTGAAGTTGAATATGCCAATGAGCAATCAGAAAGTATCTATGTTTCATTTAATGTTGAAACCGGCAATGATGTGATTTTCAATGGGGAAAAATTATTGGTATGAACAACAACACCTTGGACTTTACCTAGCAATCAAGCAATTGCAGTCAATCCCCACTTCACTTATGTTAAGTTTAAATACAACGATAATGTTTATATTTGTGTCAAAACTTTATTAGGAAATGTTTGTAGTCAATTAAACTTTACTAATTATGAAATATTAAGTGAGTTTAAAGGAAATATGATAGAGAATGTTACATACAAACATTTACTTTATGGGTTAGTTTCGCCAATTATTCTAGCAGATTATGTTAGTGACACTAATGGGACAGGATTAGTACATAATGCTAGTGGTTTTGGAAATGATGACTATTTAGCTTGCAAAAGATATGGTATTAAACCTTATGTTCCAATTGATGCTTTTGGAAAATTTAATAATGAAGTGATTGATAAAGAACTAGTTGGAATGTTTTATCTAGATGCCAACTTGTTAATTATCGAAAAGTTAAAAACTAATAATGTTTTATTGAAGCATGAAACTATTACCCACTCAGTGGCACATGATTGAAGAACAAAAAAACAAGTTATGTATCGTGCAACAAAACAATGGTTTGTTAATATTGATAAAATAAAAGATGGCATGATTAATAGCGTTGAAAAAGTTAAATTTCCTAATAAATTAAATAAGACACAATTAATTGAAACGATTAAAAACCGTGTTGAATGATGCATTAGTAGACAGCGATATTGAGGAGTGCCAATTCCAATTATTTATGATGAAAACAACGATCCAATATTAGATACTACGCTTATTCAAAATATTATTAATATTCTTGCTGCTGAAGGATCAGATATTTGATTTGATAAACCTGTTGAATATTTTTTGACAAATGATTATGATAAAAACAAAAAATACAAAAAAGAAACCGATATTATGGACGTATGATTTGATAGTGGTACAACTTGAAGTGTTTTAATTGAAAATAAATTACAATATCCAGCTGAATTATATTTGGAAGGGAAAGATCAATTTAGGGGGTGATTTAATTCTTCATTGATTAATTCGTACATATACGAGAAAACAGCACCATATAAACAACTATTAGGATGTGGTTTTGTTTTAGATGAAAAAGGAATAAAAATGTCAAAATCAATTGGTAATGTTGTTGATCCTTTAAAGGTTTGTAATGAGTATGGTGCTGATATATTGAGATTATGAGTAGCTGGCAGCAATTATAGCGAAGATGTTAAAATTGGTGATAATATTTTAAAACAATTTAGTGAAACATATCGAAGAATAAGAAATACGTTATTTAAATTCATTCTTTCTAATATTTCAGATTTTAATTATAAAATTGATATGAATACCATTTTCACTAGTGCTGATGTTTTTATTTTAAATAAATTAAAAGATAATGTTGAAAAATTAAATAACTATTTTGAAAATTTTCAATACATTGAGATTATCAATTTAATCAATAATCACATCGTTGAGTTATCTAGCTGATATTTCGATATCACAAAAGACGCTCTATATTGTGATAATGCTAATGATCAAAATAGGAGGGCGGTGCAAACTGTTTTGTTTCAAATATTAACACAATATATTTTCATATTAGCTCCAATCATACCCCATACATGTGAGGAAGCATATTCATTTATAAATATTCCAAATAAGCAAGAATCTGTATTTTTACATGCTCATAAATTTGAATTACTCTTAAACAATAATAACCATAACCATGAACAATGAGAACAGTTTTTTAAGATAAAAGGCATTGTTTTTAGTAAATTAGAAGAATTAAGAATAAACAAAGTGATTACAAAAAACACACAAGCTTTTGTAACTATTCATTTTAATAATATGTATAATTGAACAGAAGAAGAATTAAAAAAATATCTTAATGTTGCCAAGGCAAAAATTTTTCAAAAGGATTCGTTAGAATTTGATGTTAATGTTGAAAATTCTAATTTTTCTCGTTGTGAAAGATGCTGGAATTATTTTGAAAATAATGAAATTGATAATGATCACTTGTGTGAAAGATGTGCAAAAATTATTAAAAATAAACAATAACACCACAAATTCCCCCCCCCTGGTATATAATCTAGTTATGAATAAGACAAAAATTGGATTTAGTTTATTAGGAATCGCTCTAATTGGGGGGGTATTGCCCTTTCAGCTGGTTTAAGCGGTTGTAGTAATAATAACGAAGATTTCTATAGTTTTAATAAAATTGGTTGCTTTCAGATAGGCGATAAGTTGAATTTCCACAAATTGATTTTTGATACCTCAGATAATGATTTTTCTTGACCTTGTGGTCGATCGAGCGATTGAACTCCATATTGAAGGATCCATTTTAAAAATAATTATTCTATAAACTTTTACAACCAATCCTGGGAAGAAGAGGTCGCGAATTTTGATTATAATCTTTGAACTGAGGAATGAGGTAGCTGTATTGAAGGATTTCATGGCAATTCAGGATCGCCCCAGTGGTATCTCTCAGACTTTACATTTTATAACGACGTGGGTGACTGAATAGTTGACTGAATACGATTTTATGGAACTTCTAGTCAACTTACAAAGGAACCCACGCCATTAATTGAAACAACTTTATTCTCACTAAGATAAATAAAGTGATGGATGGTTGTACACAAAAAGAACTAACTATTTTCAACGTTTTCGACATCACTATCTATTATTTTTTTTCCGCCACTTATAAAAATAAAAATGGCAGCTATAAAATTTCCAAAAATAAAATTAAATGCTCCTAGAAAAAAATGGCTATTATCGTCATAAATAATTTTATAGTTGAAAAAAGTTAAAATCATGTAAACAAATGTTATTGCACTAAAACTATAAGCATAATTTATCATATAATTAGCATTGCCAGGATTAAAAGGAAATAATTTTGAATCAAAGTAATTTAAATTAATAAAATAATATAACATAAGTGAAAATGATACAATTAGAAATACGAAAGAGAATACAAAACCTCACATTCTAATGTTTTTTATTCTTTGTTTTGTCATTAAAATAATTATAATCGGTTATTTCTTATAATATAAGTAGTGGATGTATGAGATCCCTTTTATAAATAATCTTATACATTCATTAGCGGGAAGTAGCTTAGCTTGGTAGAGCACTTGGTTTGGGACCAAGGGGTCGCAGGTTCAAATCCTGTCTTCCCGACCACTATTGGCAAGGTATCTCAGTTGGTTAGAGAGCGGAGCTCATACCTCCGATGTCGCGAGTTCGACTCTCGCCTTTGCCACCAAAAATTATTTTTTAATTATTTTACTAACGATTTTTTCGCTGCCTAAATTGCCATCTATTGTTGTAACTATTTTTTGTTTTTGGTAAAATTTAACTAATGGGAATGTTTGTTCCTTGTAAACTTTTAATCTATTTTTAACAGTTGCAATATTGTCATCTTTTCTTTGTGTCAATTCAGCACCACATTTTTTACAAAAATATTTCCCTTTTTTAACAATAGGCAAATAGTCCTTACTTGTATTCACATTATAACCAGCACCACATTGAGGACATCCTCATCTTCCAACAATTCGTTTAACCAACAATTTATCAACAACAACTAATTCAACAACTTTATCAACTTTAGTATAAGTAGATAAATATTTTGCTTGTTCAATATTTCTTGGATAACCATCTAAAACAATATTCTTTTTAGCTTTTTTATATTTGTTAACATATGTTTTAACTAAATTATTCACTAAATCAGCACTAACAAAATTACCAGATTTGATAATTCCATCAATCTGTTTTCCTAATTTGCTTCCGCTTTTAACTTCAGCCCTTAACAAATCTCCTGTTGAAATTTGTTTAAAATTATGTTTTTCAATCAATTTACTACTAATTGTTCCCTTACCACTTCCGGGTGCACCTAACAGCAACAATATCATGTTATGATTATATATCTAAATGAAAAACTAATTAAGACATTGAAAAAAATATTATATTATAGTTGCTCAACCTCGTAAGCCATATGTTGTGTCTAAGAGGGAAAAATCCAATATTGACAAACCGTTAAACACTAATAAGCATGACGAAAAACCTGGACGGAGAAAAGTCGAAGAATTACTTAATCAACTTTCATAATATAAAATACGATAATCATCATAATACTCGTAAACTACTGGGATGGCTGGGTCAGTAACAATCCCGCCAGCATTTCCACCAACGATTTCACCAATAATCAATGAGGGCACACCAAATCATTCTTCATTATTCTCATCAAAAGTTATCGTTTTACCTAGGATGTTATCCCCAGTTTTTAAATCACATAAATCAATCCCAATTTCACTTGGTTTAGAACAACCAACTAGACTTGTTGAAAGGGCAATTCCCCCCCCCGATTAGAGCAATTCCTAATAAACTAAATCCAATTTTTGTCTTATTCATAATTCAATTATATACACCGGGGGGGGGATTTGTGGTGTGAAATTTTGGTATATAAGAACTAAATGCATTCAAAGAACATAATATTTATAATCTATTTATGCCAGAATTACCAGAAGTTCAAACAATTATAAATACATTGTTATCTAAAGATATTTTACATAAGAAATTCACTAAAACAAATGTTTATAAGCCAAAATTACTAAAAAATAGTACTCCATGCAAATTAAATATTTTTTTAGTAAATGAACAAATTATTAACATCAAAAGACTTGGAAAATATTTAACTTTTATTCTTACTCATGGCAAAATAATGGTTATTCATTTAAGAATGGAGGGCAAATTATTTTACGAACAAAGAAAATATACTATGCCTAAAAATCATTTACGTGTGGAATTTTATTTTAAAAATAAGAAGGTTTTGAGATTTTACGATAGTAGAATGTTTGGAACCATTCATATTTTCAATAATGAAAAAGAATATATCACTTCTCCAATCATTAGTAAAATAGCAATTGACCCACTTAATAGGAATTTCACAAAAAATTATTTAACTAATAAAATTAATAAATCTAATAAATATATTAAAACTTGTTTACTTGATCAAACCAATGTTAGTGGAATTGGAAATATTTATGTTGATGAAATATTATTTAAATCAAAAATTTCTCCATTGAGAAAAGCTAATTCACTAACAGAAAATAATTTCAATAATATTGTTAAATATTCAAAAGAGATATTAAATCAAGCAACAAGAGATGGCGGGACTACCATTTCTACATATGCTAGTGATAAAAACCATGCTGGTGCATATCAGAATAAATTACTCATACATGGTAAAAAAATATGTCCAGTTTGCAAATCACGTGTAATATTTATAAAAGTTAATGGGAGAGGGACAAGCTATTGCAAAAAATGTCAAAAATAACACATTAAAATTTTAAATTTCCACCAGCCCTTGGAAAAGGAATTGTATCGCGAATATTTTCAATATCTAGCAAATACATAAGCATTCTTTCAAACCCAAGACCAAAACCAGCAGAAGAATGATAACCATATTTTCGCAAGTCTAAATATCATTGAATATTAGCGATATCCATATTTAATTCTTTTACTCTTTTCATCAGTTTATCATAATCATCCTCCCTTTGACTTCCACCAACGATTTCACCAACTCCAGGAACTAATAAATCATTAGCAGCCACAGTTTTGCCACTAACATTTTTAATATTTTTACCAGTGTAAGATTTAGAACTATCATTTTCTTTCATATAAAATGCTTTAATTTCAAGAGGATAATTTTGCAAAAATATTGGACCATTAAAAACTTTTTCACATAGATATCTTTCATGCTCACTCGATAAATCCTTACCAAAATAAATATCATTATCATCGAATTTTTGACCTTTTTTTATTGCATCAATTAAAATTTCGATTCCTTTTGAATAATCAACTTTTTCAAATGGTTTATTAATAATATCATCAATTCTTTTAATGATGAAGGGTTTTGCTTCACTAAAAAAAGCTATTTCATCACTACACTCTTCCTTAACATATTTTGTAATATATTTGATAAATTGTTCAATGATAATTTGCAGTTGTGCTAAATTAATAAAGGCTATTTCAGGTTCAACCATTCAAAATTCATTAGCATGTCTATTAGTGTGGCTTTTTTCAGCTCTAAACGTTGGGCCAAAAGTATAAACTTTTTTAAATGCTTGTGCATAAGCCTCTGCATTTAACTGTCCACTCACAGTTAAACTTGGCGTTTTATCAAAAAAAGGATTAGTTTTATCTTGAACAATTTTAAAAGCTTCTCCTGCACCTTCAGCATCATTTGCAGTAATAATTGGTGTAGAAACCCAAATAAAATCATTCTCTTGGTAAAATTTATGGATAGCATAGGCTAATTTACTACGTACTTTCATGATTGCACCAATCGTTGTTGTTCGTGGTCTTAAATGAGCAATATCTCTTAAAAATTCTAATGTGTGTTGTTTTTTTTGCAACGGGTAATCTTCATCAGCTTGTTTCAATAATTTAATTTCTTCTGCAACCAATTCTATTCCGCCATTAGCTTTATCACTATTTTTAATTTTACCAATAGCTAAAATAGCACTTCCTGTTCTCGCTTGTTTAATCACTTCATCATATCCTTGGGTAGAGTCGATTTTGGCAACAATTTGTAAATTCAATATTGAGGAGCCATCGTTTAATGCGATAAACGATATTTTTCCTCCATCTCTCGTGGATTTGACTCACCCATGGACATTAATTTTTTCACCGTTAATATAACGTTTTTTAAAAATCTTATCAATTTCCAAAACTTTCATTAATGATTTTTTAAAATCTCCTTTATCCTCTTCTTTTGCTTTTTAGATAAATTATTTTCAAATTCTAACTTATATTTAAGTTCTTCTTTAGATAAATTATCAAATCCAATTTCATCATTATCATTTAACGTGGATAAGTCAGCTTTAACAGTTGGATCTAATTTTATTCTTTCTAACTCTTTTGATTCTGTTCCCAAAAATTTAAATGTTTTATTATTTTTCATATACAAATATTATATATAATTTCTACATAATAATATTATGAACACTAAAATTAAAAGTTTCACATATAAAACTACTTTAATAAAATTTCGTTGATTATATAATATAAAATCTTTGAGAAGTAAAATTTTAATCGCAATGCTATTGGGAGTTTTGTATTCATTAGCAACAACTGTTTTTGTTAAAAATACATCATTATATACAGGGGGGACAAGTGCATTTTTCTTTGGAATTGCACGTTTAACAAGAACAATTATGGATATAAAAGGGGTTGGTAAAGAAACAACTGATATAACATTTAATGCTCTATTTTGAGGTCTATATTTATTAATGAATATTCCATTATTTTTATTAGCCTATAAAAAAGTTGGTAAACACTTTGCTATTATTTCTATGTCATTTTTAATAGTGAATCAAATTTATGGATTTTTTTGAGGTATGATTCCCAATCTTTCATTAAATATTTTTGGCGAAACTAGCAATGTTAATAAATTTTTAAGTGAGCATTACGGATTGGACGTCATTACCTTTAACACTAACATATTTCCTGGGACAGAAGATGTCGGTGTTTGATGAACTTGCCCAGACACTTGGTCAACTTCTATCAATGATGGAAACATGAATTTGGCTTTTACCTTAAGAAATAGCAATTTTTCTGCTGCATTATCGTTGTTTTTTTATTCTTGCTTTTTTAGTGTTATCTCAGCATATGCAGTCTGCTTTCTTTTTATTATCGGCGGAAGTAGTGCTGGGAGTGATTTTATTACCATATGATATAGTGTTAAAAAACATAAAAATATTGGAAAAATATATGCTATTATTAATACTGCTTTCTTATTGACGGGTGTGGTTTTAGGAAGTTTTGTGTCGGGGATTTTAGCATGAAATGATATTGCAGAAAAAAATGATATGTCTGCTTTTGCTTCTAATCCTATGACTAGTTTAAGTTATTTGTTCTCTGCAAATTTACTTTGCTCATTATTGTGAGTTGTGTTGAACGGAATATTAATTGAAAAGTTATTTCCCAGCAAGAAACTTGTTAAATGCGAGGTTAAAAGTAATGAACTCAAAACTATTGCAGCTAAAATATTTAGTGATGAGACATATAAAATTTATCCAATTAAAAAATATACAACTCAAACACAAGACACAATAAAATTTATTTGTTCATATTTAGAATTTACATATATATATAAGGAAATCAAAAATATTGATAAAAAAGCATATTTAATTTCATCCTATGTTCAAGATATTGATGGACCACTTGATGCATTTAGAAATAACTTCCATGATTAACCAAACAATTAAGATTGAATATTTCCTTTATCCGTTTTATACATTCTTTTCACTTATACTTTTCTCATATATGTGCATTGATACCACTAACTTTGATATTGGGTTTTGATTAGTATTTAATAGTGTATTTACAGTTATCTCTGTTTTATTTTTTTTCATAACTATACGCTTGTATCTAGCTGATAGGAAAAATTACCATATATTAAACATTGTTTTTTCTTTTGTTTTAACAACAATTATTTTAGTTTGAATCATTATAGATATTTTTAATATATTTAATGTTAAAAGTATCGAACCACTTCAAAATATTTGAATTAACATCAATTACATTGGAATCACTATATCCATCTTATTAATCTTACTTTGTTTTTTCGTATCTTTTCGTGAAGATAAAATGCAACATGAAAAAGAAAATAAATAATTTTATTTTATGCCTATTTTATGATAGACATCTAAAAGTTTGGGTTCAGTTTTTTTCAAACATTTTTTAGCATTGTCATCAACAATTTTTAAATATTTATTAATATTTTTTATTGCCAAATTATATTTAACTTGGAAATCCTTAATAAATTTCTGCACAACCATAGTCAAGGCATTTTTAAATTCAGCGTAATTCTTTGCATTAGCAAATTTCTTTTCAATTGACGCAACACTTATATTTCCTAAAATACTATAAATAGTGATCAAATTAGAAATTGCTGGTTGATTAATTGTATCATATTTAACCTTATTAAAACTATCAGTTAAAGCACCTTTAATTTTTTTTTCGATATCTTCCTGTGAATCAGAAAGTAGAATTGTTCCTTTTGGAGGAAGAGACTTAGACATTTTATGATTCACGTCAGTTAAATCTAAGATATTCTCTGCTGATTTAGGACTGTAGTGGGTAGGAATTCTAAAAGTATTGCCAAACTTTTTGTTAAATCTTTCCGCTAAATTTCTAGCTAATTCAACATGTTGTTTTTGATCCTTACCGACTGGGATAACATCTGCGTCATATAAAAGAATATCAGCAGCCATCAAAGATGGATAAGTAAATAATCCAACAGGGACCATTTCGGTTCCATTACCTTGTTTCATTCGTACTGACTTATCCTTAAATTGTGTCATTCTCATCAATTCACCAAAATAACTATTGCAAATCATTACTCATCCAAGTTCAGCATGCGTGTGCACGTCAGATTGGTAGAATAAAATTGTCTTAGAAGGATCAATACCACTAGCTATATAGGTTGCAATTAAATTTTTTTTAGAGTTTGCAATATTTAATTTTAAATTTGGGTTAGTTAGAGCATGCAAATCAGAAACAAATAAATATAATTCATTATTCTTATCATTCTGCATCTCAACTAATGGATGTATTGCACCAATCAAATTTCCTATATGTAGATTTTCAGCAGTTGGACTAAGGCCAGTCAAGATTACTTTCTTACTCATTTTTTAAATCAATTGCCTCAACCGGACACACATTAGTGCAAGCTCCACATCCTATGCATTTCTTTAAATCTATCATAGATTTGCCATTTACTAATCTAATTGCACCCTTGGGACATACACTGATACATGCTCCACATCCTATGCAAGACTTTGTATCTACTTTTGCTTTTTTCATATACATATATTATATCTTACTGTACCAATTACTTTATTTCGTTAACGTTAGAACGCTGTGCGTATTTATTAAAAAATAACATTGAAAAAACATTTTCAAATAACACAACACACTCAAGGAATGTAAATATAAAAATTGAAGCAAAATGATCATTAACTATATTCAATCTTTCTATATCACTCAATACCATTGATATTGAAATTCCAAACGTTGGGAAAATACTTCAAATAATTATTTTATAATATTTGTTAATAAGATTATTTATTGGAGTTTTTATTTCATTTTTCTGTGAATAAAATCCTAATAAAATAATAATAAAATTCATAGATGAAATAGCAAATCAAAAACTTAACGTGCATCAACTTTGAATAATTTGAAACTCCTTCTCTTTTTCAGTATTGCTATTTGCAAATACAAAATCAAATATTTCAATGCATAATAAAGAAATCGCGATAATAATTTCTGAATAAACAAAAATAGACCAAAATAAATCTTTATTGGTTTTCACTTCCACCAACCCTGGTTTTATTTTCGAAGTATTCAAAACCCGTGTTTTCACTGTTATTCAATATTATATAGCAAGAAAATGGATTTATCACATCATTTTTTTAATCAATATATTGATAAATGAATTAGAAAAATATTTATGCTAATATATTTTATAATTATAACATGATATTTGAGCAACTTGAATATTTTAGCAATTTGGTAAATGAATTAAAAAATAATAATTCAAGCATTCAAAAAAAAGAAATTTTAAATAAATATTATTTACAAAATATCGACTTATTCAACAAATTTGCTGACTATATTTATTCTTATGATAAAAAATATTGAATTACAAGTGGTAATGTTGAAAAATTGAAAGATAAATTTAGTCAAAAAAACTATTTTAGTGCAAATGATGATTTATTTAAAATTTTAGATAAACTAATCAATCGAGAAATAACTGGCCATGGTTCAATAAACTATATCAATGATTTAATTAACTTTGTTGGTGACAAATATAAGGACGAAATATATTACATTATTAATAAAGATTTGAAAGCTAATGTTAATGTCTCATTAATAAATAAAATTAGTCCAAATTCAGTTAAAGAATTTAAAGTTGCTCTAGCTGAACGTAATGATGAAGCTCCGCAAATTCACCAAGTTGATTTTGCCAAGGGTTCTTGGATGATTAGTCGAAAAATCGATGGTGTTAGAGTACTATCATTATTAAATAATGGAGAGGTTGAATTTTATAGTAGGACTGGGGCACAATTCCAAACATTAAGTACTCTCAAGGAACAAACTAAAAAAATATTAAATTTAGCTAAAGATAGACATAACGATGATTTTGTTTTAGATGGTGAATGCTGTTTGATTGACGAAGATGGGAAAGATGATTTTAGTGGTATGATGAAACAAATTACTAAAAAAAATTACACTGTATTAAACCCAAAATATATCATATTCGATTTTATCAAAAAAAGCGAATTTGATAGCGCTAGTGGTAAAACAATTTTCAAAGAAAGAATGAAAATGCTGGAAGATTTGAACATCGAATCACTTGGGAATTGTATTCAGCTCATACCCCATCAAAATTCAATTACAAAAAATGACTATGAAAAATGAATAAAGCATTCTAAGGACAAAGCGTGAGAAGGATTGATGCTGAGAGATGAAAATTCTGTTTATACTGGCAAGAGGAGTTTTGATTTACAAAAAATTAAATCATTTTATGATGCTGAGTACAAAGTCATTGGTTTGGAAGAAGGCAAAAAAAAAATGTTAGTCAATGGTATTATGCAAGAAACCAATTGCATTAAATCACTAGTCATAGAACATAAGGGTAAACACATGAATGTGGGAAGTGGAATCAGTGATGAAGAAAGAGTTTTGTGATATAAAAATCCAAAATTGATTTTAAATAAAATAATCACTGTGCAATATTTTGAAGAATCAACTGATTCAAAAACTGGTGACTTAAGCTTAAGATTCCCAACATTAAAAATCGTTCATGGTGAAGAAAGGGAGGTGTAAAATGATACTTATTAAAATTATTAATGTAGAGGACGAAGAAGATTATGTATTTAATTTCAATAAAAATGAATTAAAATATGAAAAATTAAAAGATAGAAAATTAGCTTACGTTTCGCGGATTTTTAAGCAAATAGCCAAAAATAATTTCTTTTCTATTTCTCATTCATATCCATTTTGCATAATGGCTGAAAGTGATAATCAAATAGGCATAGACATTGAGAATGTTAATCGCAAGATTGATTGAAAATCAATTGTATTAAAAAAATTTAATAAAACTGATTCTCATCCGCCTTCACGCTTAGATTTTTTAACTATATGGACAATGCGGGAAGCATATTTTAAGTATAGTCAAGATATAAATTACCTCGCCATATCAATAACTGACATAAGACGTAATTGCCATTGAATGTGTGAACATTTAGACGATGTTATATATTCTATATGCACAAAAAGCCAAGATGATAATATTAAATATAAAATTTTAAATTTAAGTAATTTATATGACTAAATTAACATCACTTTTCTCAGCATCATTAGTAGCAAACAATGGAAGATTGTATAAATGTAAACTGCTGGCAACAATATTAGTTGGTCACACATATAATGCTTGATTAAACGATGTGACAGTTGCATTATAAGTCCTTCTAGTCGCTGCGATTTCTCTTTCTAGATAATCAGCACTATTCATAAGCTCCCTAATCGTTTTAACACTTTCCAATTTAGGATAATTTTCTAATGTTGCCATAATCTTTGTATTCAATGATTCTAATTTATTTAAATTAGTTGTGTTACTAGGGGCAATTGGGTTAAAATTCTTAATACTTCTTAATTTCGTCACATCAGTCAATAGATTTTTTTCAAATTTAACAGAGGATTTAGTGACATCAACCAATTTAACAAGTGTATCTCTTCTTTGTTTTAACTGGACGTCTATATTAGAACTAGCTTGATTAACCTGAATTTGCATTCTATTAAATCAATTTCTTTTACCGACTCAAACAATGAAAAAATAAATTGATAAAGTTAGTATGGATAAAGTAATGAAACCAATTTTTCCACCAACAGAGCTTTTTGCAGGGATTATTTTGTTTTGAACATTAGGATTAAAACCTTCCTCGTTGGTATCTTTCTCTTGTTTTCTAGAATCAATTAACATGATATTATTATATACTGGTATAGTGAAATTTACTAGAACTAAGATAATGATAATCTACTAAATTAGAATAAAAAATTTCACTTGAATAGTTAGAATTCATGGACACAACAGTGCCACTGTCATCGGTTATATCGGCCCCTGCGTTTACAAAAGCATGACTATTTTTTGCATTTAGAGATGGCGCATGTGTAATTATTGTTGATAAATTATGAGTTTCTTGGAAACAACCATTAGATAATTCTAAGTCTGGGTTCCATCCTAAATCAAGTAATTCCAAGCCATAACAATACTTGAAAGTATCATCAATTAATACTCTCGTATTTTGCAAATATACTTCTTTGATGGCACTATTGCGTGCAAAAGCATCAGTATTGATATAATCAACATTTTTGCCCATTTTAATTATCTTAATTTGTCCAGATCCAGACATTAATGGACTATTGTCAAATGCATGAGGAATAATTACGTTAACTGTGCTACCAGGAATTAAAAGAGTATCAATGCTCGGATCAAGAACTGGCATGTCTTGTATAAAACCTTTTAATTCCTTATTATAAACATCAATGTCCAAATAAGAAAATGGGATGGCGTTTGTTGGGAAGACACCATTATCTACTTTAAGTTCTAAAACTGCACCATTTGATGACGTAGAACTAGTTTCATGCCATTGAATTTTAACTGTATAAACTCTAGCTTCAGCTAATGAAATATTAGACCATTGAAGCATTTTTTTAGATTGATTAAATGTAAAATATTGGTAATCATCTTCTTGAACAATAGACCATGTACCACCTTCGACTTTAATATCACCATTAAAACATCTAAATTCAATTTCACTTGCATATCCAATATACGATTCTATATCTTCTATTCCTTCAATTCAATAACTATTAGGCAATGATCCTGTGACACGTGCCTCGACAACAACATTATAAAGAGCAGAATAATCTCCATTTTGTCATGAAATATTCAATGAATAATCCGTACTTGCCTCCAGCGAAGTTCAATGTAATATCCCTTGAACTATAGAAAATTTACCATAGTCATCGCTTATACCTCAACTACCTAGTGAATTACCAACAGCATAATTTTTTTTATTAGACATAACATTATAACCTTCATATCCCTCCTGACCAGCAATGGCGAATATAATGTCTCGGCCTTGGATTGAAATAACTTCTTCAGAAGCACCTTTAGAACAACTGCTTAAACTTGCCAAAAGGCCGACTCCCCCCCCGATTAGAGCGATTCCTAATAAGCTAAATCCAATTTTTGTCTTATTCATAATTCAATTATATACACCGGGGGGGGGGGCTCATGGAAAGAAAATTTGGTATATACTGTAGTATATAAAATATATTATGTAACTAACGTTATATAATTCTAACGTGATTATACTAGTTTGAGCCCAAGATTTAAATGGCGGTATTGGAAAAAATAATAAATTACCCTGACACATCAGAGAAGAAATGTTGCATTTTAAAAGCATAACAACTGGTAATGTAATTGTTATGGGTAGAAAAACATTTGAATCTATTGGTAAACCGCTAGCAAATCGAATCAATATAGTCTTAACCAGGGATTTAAAATTTAAAGTGAATGGTGTTGTTATTTATCACGACATCAACAAATTAATCGAGGACTTCATTAATAAAGACATTTACGTTATTGGTGGTAAACAAATATATGAGGCTTTTAAGAAATATGCTGATATGTACATTATTTCATACATTAATAGCGTTTACGATTGTGATACCTTTATGGACAATATGAATATCAATAATTTTAAATTGTTAAAAGAGGATAATTCACATAACGATTTCAAAGTTAAATGATACACAAAATAATTATTCAATAATATTTACAATTGAACCAGCACCAACAGTTCTTCCACCTTCTCTAATAGAAAACTTTGTATCTTTTTCAATAGCAACTGGAGAAATTAATTCAATAGTAATTTCTTGATTATCACCAGGCATGATCATTTCTACTCCAGGTTTTAATGTAATTGTTCCTGTAACATCAGTAGTTCTAAAATAGAATTGAGGACGATAACCATTGAAGAATGGCGTATGTCTTCCACCTTCATCTTTTTTAAGGGCATAAATTTGAGCAGTAAACTTTTTATATGGTTTAATTGAACCAGTTTTAGCTAACACTTGTCCTCTTTCAACTTGGTCTCTTTCAATTCCTCTTAATAATATACCAGCATTATCACCAGCAATTGCAGCATCTAATTGTTTTCTAAACATTTCAATTCCTGTAACAACAGTTTTTTTAGTAGGTTGCAATCCAATGATTTCAACTTCTTCATTAATTTTTACTTGTCCTCTTTCAACTCTTCCTGTAACAACAGTTCCTCTACCAGAAATAGTAAACACTTCTTCAATGGCTAGCAAGAATGGTTTTTCAATGTCTCTTACGGGTGTAGGTATATAATCATCCACCTTATCCATTAACTCTTGCAATTTTGCTTCTCATTCAGGTTTTCCTTCTAATCCACCAAGAGCAGAACCCCTTACAACAGGTGTTTTGTCTCCATCAAAACCATATTTATTTAACAACTCTCTAATTTCCATTTCCACTAAGTCTTGAACTTCAGAATCAGTTGCCATATCGCATTTATTCATGAACACAACCATTTTTGGGACACCAACTTGCCCAGCTAATAAAATATGTTCTCGTGTTTGAGGCATTGGACCATCAGTAGCAGCAACAACTAAAATTGCTCCATCCATTTGAGCAGCTCCAGTAATCATGTTTTTAACATAGTCAGCATGTCCTGGGCAGTCAACGTGGGCATAATGTCTTTTCTTTGTTTCATACTCTTGATGAGATGTATTGATTGTAATACCTCTAGCTTTTTCTTCAGGGGCAGCATCAATTTGGTCATATCTACGAGCTTGTGCCAAACCTTGCTTAGATAAATATGTACATAAAGCAGCTGTTAAAGTTGTTTTACCATGATCAATATGTCCAATTGTACCAATATTAACATGCGGTTTACTACGATCAAATTTTTGTTTTGCCATATGCATATATTATAATATAATAATTTTATTTTGTGGGGAGTATATGATATTAGTGGTATTTTAAGATCAGTTTTAGGAAACTATACGGAACTGGATAAAAAATAATTTTTTCCTAGCAGTTATCGATGTGCTAGAACCAATGCTTTATTCATGTTTTTGTAATTTAAATAGAAAAAGAAGCAATTTTATTTTTTACTTGGTTTATTAGCGAATATATATTTGACAAACTTTTTAAATTCTTTCTCTGTTTTAATTAATTTTATCAATATGAAA
>JAITPC010000025.1 GCA_031289655.1 Mycoplasmataceae bacterium | reverse complement strand
TCATAGTATCGATAAATAAATATTAAAATACATAATTATACGTATTGATTTTTTTATAAAATTATTTAAAATTCTTATTGTATTTAATTATTTATTTATTCTATTTTAAATAATTAAATTACATGATTTTAATTACTAGATAATATAGTAATAGTATCAATAAATTATTAATAATTTTATATTGCTATATTAATCCTTTTTTTGTCTTTAACCAACTTTTTTAATTGACTTTAGATTATTTTACTTGTATTCTTAATTTGTCTCAGAAATATTATGAACATAATAATCACGGATTTTCATGGCATTTACAAAAATTAATTAACCCACCCTAAAAATTTATTGTTTTTTTTATTATTATTTTTAAAGTACAATTTATAGTATTTATTTAAATCTATAATATCTTTATAATAGCATTTATTCCCTTTTTAAAAAATCCTCTTTACTCCATTATATTCCATTAAAACCTATTGACAACAAAGTTAAAAATTGCTATAATCAATAAATGGAGTTAGTAACTACCTGATTTTATTAGATAAGTTATTTTTGTTGAATTTAAAAAATTTTTTTAGCAAGTCTGAATTAATTTTCATGGCATTTATAAGAGTAAATTATTCAGTGAGTTTTCTAAATTTCAGAATCCAAGATTTATTTTGTGCCAATGTTTGTTAGATACAAGAAAAATCTCTGTTTTAGTATGTCAATGTTTATTTATAATATTATATTTTAAATAATATATATAAGTTATATACACTTAAATTAAAGGCTGATGACAATGGAAAAAAATGTCAAAAAAGCAACTCATGACAGAGCCTATAATTATTTTGCTGACCCAAAATATTGCCCAAATCGCAAGCGATACGAAGCATTAAAAAAATATCTTGGTCCTGAACAATGGTCTGCAGAAAAAGTGTCACAAGTTTTTGGCTATGCTATTCATACAATATATATGATGGCATATGAATTTCGTAATGAAATTGCTGACAATAGAAATGACGAAGGACCTGACCCTTTTTTTATTAGTAATAGTCATGGTCGAAAGAAATTAAGTCTGGATGAAGAGTTGAAAAATTTGATTATTGAATGTCGCAAGAAATCGTTAAGTGTAATAGATATAAAGTCAATTTTAGACTCTAAAGAAATAAAAATTTCTCAAAGAACTATCACAAATATTTTAAATGAAGCTGGGTTTACTAGATTATCAAGGCGAGATAAGGTTCAAAGAGCCAGTGCTACTTCTGAATTAAAAGGGAACGTAGTTATCGAAGCTCCTAAGTGTTCAATGTTAAAATTTGACAAGGAAAAAGAACAATTTAAATTTACATCACAACAGGCCGGAATATTACAATTTTTACCAATACTTAAACATTACGAAATAGATTCTGCAATTGCAGATTCATTATACCCTTCAACAAGCGTAATTAGTAAAAATTCTGCAATACTTTCTTTTCTAGCACTAAAATTATCCAATATAGAACGCTACAGTCATGATGATGCATGGTGTATGGATAGAGCGCTTGGTCTATTTGCTGGTTTAAATGTCTTACCAAAGGCAGCTTGGTTTAGTTCTTATTCTAGTTCAATAACTAGGAACATGAATATTGATTTTATGAAAAAACTTAATTGCATTTGGTCGTCTAAAGGGTTATTATCTGACACAGTTAATCTTGATTTTACTGCAATACCTTATTTGGGCGACGATGACCACTTGGAAAATAACTGGTCAGGAAAACGCTCCAAGGCATTAGCCTCATTACAGGCAGTTTTAGCTCAAGATCCAGATGGTGGGATCCTTTGCTATGGTGACACAACTATAAAGCACGATAATCAAAATCAAGTTATTGTTGAATTTCTTGATTTCTATTCAAATGATAAAAAAATCAATAAAAACTTAAAGTATTTAATTTTCGATAGTAAATTTACAACATATACACATTTAGGTGAACTTGATAAGAAAGGAATTAAATTTATTACTATTCAAAGACGTGGAAAGAATTTAGTAAATAAAATCAATGAAATTCCAAAAGAACAGTGGAAAAAAATATCAATTGAAAAGGCTAATCATAAGAGAAGATATGTTACAGCAAGTGAATGTTTTTGTGATTTATTAGGTTATAAAAGTACAGATAATATAAGACAAATACGGCAAATATTTTTAAAAGATACTGGTAGAATCAAACCGTCAATCATAATAACTAATGATTTTGATACATCAATAGAATTTATTGTAAGAAAATACTCTAATCGCTGGTTAGTAGAAAAAGAGATTTCTGAACAAATTCATTTCTTTCACCTTAATAGAAATTCATCAGGCATAGTTGTAAAAGTTGATTTTGATTTGACTTTATCTATATTAGCACATAATATTTATAGACTAATGGCGAAGGAATTTGATGGTTTTTCACACTGTGAAGCTCAAACTATTTACAATAAATTCATAGATAATACTGGACAAATAGTTATTAATGAAGAGTCAGTTAACGTCTATTTAAATAAAAAAAGGCACTTACCAATTATATTGGATTCACTAATTGGTCTTTCAAGATATAATTTTTCGCTATTTGATAATAAAATATTGGCAATAATGGCATCTTCAACGACCTAAGCAAATTTAGACAATAAATCATTATTTTTATTTTTATATGTAAAGTTTTAATAATTATTTAAAATATATATTATTAATTGTATTATGAAATTAGTTTTTATTTTTATTTTTTTTGTAAAAAATATTTACACACTAATTTTGCCATGAAAATCCGTGCTAATTTAAGAAAGCCATCATCATACTTGGCAATTGCTGTTGCTATAATCATTTTATCTTGATCATTCGTATTTGAAGGAAGTGTTTGGTACGAACGACGGTGGTTCACCTTCAAGGTGCCCTATAGAAAAACGAGGCTTACGGTATTTCCGCGAGCTCTTGTCCCATATACATTCGCAAGCATAGCAGTAAGTTCTTCCAGCCTTAACATTTTTATTTTCGACGATGTGCATAAACTTTTGCCTCATAAACCTATAAATTTTTATAGATTATAGGTTTATGAAAAGTAAAAGTCAAGGGGCTTAAAGTAAAATATCCATATTTTATAAGGATTTTCTCAATTTAGTGCTCCCCAAAAATAATACACCTATAAATTTTATGGGGATTTTCGGTAATATATGAAGAAAATTTTTGTGACTTTTCTTACGGGTTTCGGCCTGTGTGTGGTGCGCATGATGCTTTAGATGATTTGCATATGAAAATCACCACAAAGATAGTAAATTGGATACTGGATGCGGACATTCAAAAGTTCTTTGATTCCATCTCGCATGATTGGATGTAACGTTTTCCGGAGCATAGAATTGGCGACAAGAGATTACTAAGGCCGGTTAAGAAATGGCTTAAGGCCGGAGTAATCGAAGAAGGCATAATAAAGTCAGCCACGGATGCAGGATGTCCTCAGGGCGTTATTTCGCCATTACTTGCGAATGTCTACTTGCATTATGCGTTGGATCTATGGGTTGAAAAG
>JAITPC010000010.1 GCA_031289655.1 Mycoplasmataceae bacterium | reverse complement strand
TTTTACTTTAATTTCACCAGTTTTTTCATCAAATGGAATTGAAGAGTCAGTAATGATGTATTCTTCTTCTTTGATGGCTGTTAAATACTCTATTTTATTAGTAATTTTCCCATCTTTAACTATTCTATAAGGTGTTGTTATAAAACCGTTTTCATCAATTTTAGAAAATGCACCTAGAGCCATAATCAAACCTACATTTTGACCCTCAGGCGCTTCAATAGGACAAATACGTCCATATTGTGAGGGGTGGATATCACGTACCTCTAAATTCTTGTCTTCTCTACTAATTCCACCATCTCCCATAGCAGAAATTTTTCTTTTAGCAGAAAGTTCTGATAACGGATTTTGTTGGTCTAAAAAATTAGTTAATTGATAAGTGTTGAAAAATGAATTTAATGCATATTGGAAATGTTTAGTAATAATAATATTTTTAATGGTTGCCTTGGATTCAATCTTTTCGTTTTGTTCTTTATTAGCAGTAGGCACTCACAAACTTGAAAGTTTATCTTTAATTATTTTTTCAACTTTGGCTAAGCCCCCATTTAATTTATTTTTTAATTGTTCATTGATCAATTTTAGACGCTTGTTGCCTAAATGTTCAATGTCATCATATCTTGTAGGCAAGTAATGTGTTTCGCAAGCATATGAGAATATCGCAAGAAAATCAGCTAATGATAGAGTCCTTTGATCATCTTCATTTGCATTAGCAAATAAATCAATAACTTTGTTACCATCTTTGCTGTAAATTTTTAAACAAAACAATTCTTTACTTTGCTTTGAATAAACCTTAGATGGAGAATTAACATCAAATTTAATTTTATTAACAAATTTATTGTTTCTGAATAATTCTCTAATCTCGTCAATTTGTTCCTTCTCAATATATTGATTATTTTTTATTCTACTATTAGCTATTTCGCAAGCAACAACACGGTTTTTAATTCTTTCAGTTAAACGTAGTTTACGATTTAATTTATATCTACCTGCGGGCAACAAGTCAAATGACAATTGTTTCATAAAAAAGTTGGTAAAAATTTCTTGATAAGAAAAATTATTGACATTTTCAATATTTCTTGTAGAAATAGAAAGCTGCTCAATAAAAAATCTTGCTGTTCATTCAGAAATTATCTTGTCAATAATTTTTATTGCAGAAACTGATTCACTATTTTTAGTATTCTCATATTCTGCTAGCAATTCATAGATTTTATTATAAATACCATGCTCTTGTATTTTTGTATTGGTTTTAACTTCATTTCTAAACGAATTAATCATTTTGTCATCAAAAATATTTTTCCTAGTGTAAATATCAAATCTACGGTCCTTTAATTTATTAGAAATTTCGTCATTGCCACCATTTAATGAATTAATAAATATAGGATTGTCACCAAAGATATCAATAATATTCTTTTCGCTCATTCCAAATGCTTTAAGCATTTCTGAATAAGTAAATGCAAAAGTATTTTTTCTAAATGTATCGGAAATTAAAACATTAAGAATATCATTCTTAACAAAAATATTCATCATACTTCCTTTCCCTGGATATAATTCACAAACATTTTTTAATTTTTTCTTAGCGAATATTTTAAATTTACTAGAAGGAACAAAGTAAAGTCCGGGGGCACGAACAATTTGTGCAACAACATTCTTTTCAATACCATTGATAATGAATGTTAATCTTTTTGTCAATTGTGGAATATTTCCAAAGAATACTCCGTCACTAACTCCCAATTTACCTTTTTTTGCTGAAATAATTTCGCCAGTGATAGTATTTTCTAGTCGTAAATCAACAAATAAAGCTTTTTCATAACTTAAACCATTTTTTCTAGCAAGTTCTTCATTAACATAATCTTTTTGCTTAACAAATGGGAGAATACCATGATAATGAACTACATATTTAGAATTCTTTTCATGCTTTATTGGGAAATAAAGTTTAAAAAGTTGATCTAAATCTTCTTTTAAAATATCTTCATTGTAAGAATCCCTTACAATATCTAGCAAATTGGGCTCATCAAAGAATTCAGTTGAGAATCTAGAAAAATCTTTTCTTTGAGCTAATTTTGTATATCTTACAATTTTATCTGTCATTAAATAATTTTAAACCCGCCTCTTATGCTTGTAAGAAAGGTATCAAAGGATTTATTAATTTAATTATATACGGATACAAAAAAATATGGTGTCAATGAAATAAATACTATGATAAAACTAACAACTTTATATATGGAGTTAACACAATATTCGTTAAAATAATTAATTAGTGGCGATCTTTATAAAATCAGAGATTGATCCGTTATTATTAGCAATTCAATTATTATCAATAATTTCTGCAAAAACACAATCATCAGGATTAGAAGTAAAGTTTAATTTTAGGCTATCGGGGCTATCGGGACGTCAAGATTTAAAATCAGCAAACCCGATTAACATAAAAGGTTCCTTCATACCACTAGCACCAATATTATTTACATCAATGTAACCATTCCAAGCATCAGCAGATATATTGGAGATATTTATTTCGATTCCCGAAAATTGAAAAACAATACTAGATCCAAATTCTTTGAATGTATCATTTAAATTTCAACCTTTATTGAAATAAAGAATTCAATTTGAATAATTGGTCCCCTCCTCAAGTTGATCCAAATTAATTGCATCCGCTGGATACCATCCCGTTTTGGTGCAACTAGTTAAGCTTGTTGAAAGGGTAATGCCCCCCCCCCCAATTAGAGCAATTCCTAATAAACTAAATCCAATTTTTGTCTTATTCATAACTAGATTATATACCAAGGGGGGGGGATTTGTGGTGTGAAATTTGGTATATGGAACAATTATTTAACTTCGTAGCTCCATTTAATTTCATCAACTGTTTTAGGCTTAATGTTGGTGATAACTTTTTCAATCATTCCATTGTTAACCATAATCACTTTTGTAGCCATTTTAGCAATTAATTGGTTATGAGTAACAATAACAACGGTATTGTGATATTTTTTATTAACCTCAACAAATAACTTAAGTATTTCTTTACTTGTTTTTTCATCAACTGCTCCTGTTGGTTCATCACCAAATAATAAATTAGGATTTTTTGCTAAACTCCGTGCAATGGATACTCTTTGTTGCTGCCCACCAGATAATTCATATGGGAATTTATTACGATATTCATACATCCCAATATCATTTAATACCTCATTAATGTTTAAACGTTTAGATTTATCATTTTGTAAATCCCAACCTATTTCTACATTTTCTCTAACAGTTAAATTAGGTAATAAACCATACTGTTGAAATACATATCCAACATTTTGTCTTCGAAATGTTGTTAATTTACTCCCACGCTTATTAATAAGAGATTCATTAGCAATTACAACATTGCCATTAGTAGCATTATCCATTCCACTAATAATATTCAATAATGTGGTTTTGCCACTACCACTAGGACCTAAAATAACAACAAATTCTCCAGCTTTAATTTGCAAATTAATATCTTTAAATACTTTGAAAGCGATATATTTGTTAGCATAATACTTACTTACATTACTTAATTTGATAATAAAATCATCATTATTAAAATTCAATTCGGTTTTCTTTATGTTTTCTAACCTTAGAACTAGTTTAGCATGGAATTTATTTCCTATCACGCGCTTAAAATCATTAATATAAGTAATAAAGTCCTTTTGTTTCTTTTCAAATCCCTCTTTAAACTTATCAATATACCTTTGCTTGATTGCTTTTAGATTTTTAAAAATCGTATTATCATAGTAAGCTATTTTTAAATTTAATATTTCATTTTGTTTCATAACTCTAGCCAGTCCATCAAGACGTGATATTGAAGTTGGCAATATTTTTTCATCTTTAATACCTTCAATATATTGAATATACTCATAGAGTTGTTCAGCATTCAATTGTTTATAACTAGTGCGGTGATCACTATCAGCAATTTTCTTTAAAAAACTAAATATTTGATATTTTAATTCACCATTTTGTAAAATAAGTAATTTTCTTTCAAGTGAATTTTTTTTTTTAATTAAAATTTTAATAATTTTATAAGTGTTGAAGTTATTAACTTTAGTATTATTAATTTTGTTGTTTAATAATAATAGTTGTTTTTGTGTTTCTTTAATTAAACTAGCCTTCATATTTTTATTATAGATTTTATACTCCTTTTATCAATTCAGTGATTTTATCTTTTTTTAAATTTCTATATCCCAAAAAACCACAAATTAAGAATATCCCATAAACTCCTGCTGCACTAGCGAAATAATATCACCATTTAATATTGGTTAAAATATAAATCCCTAACGTATTAAAAATGATACTATTAAATAAGGAAACTACAGCAATGGCTAAAGGAATCGATAATAATCCACCAACAATAATTGTTGGAGCATAAATTGATAAAAAACTAACAATATTTGTGTGATCTCTAATTCCCAATGCTTTTAAAACACCTGATAACTTCTTAGAATCATTAACGATTAATGAAGTTAAGAGCATAATAATTAAAATTAACATTATTGCAATAACACATAATACAATCGTTTCGATTTCGTCAATTGTTCTTGTAGCATTATCCAAAATAATTTTTGTAGATAATTTATCATTAGAATTTTGTACCAATGAAACAACTGATGTTGAACCAAAATTATTGACAATAACATTTATTAGTTGTGGCAAGTAATTAATCATGGCAATGTAGTTAGGGTTGCTATAACTAACATAGTTAGTGTTTTTTCAAGCTTCCCAAGAACTATATATGTTATTACCTAATTCAATGTTATTAGGATTATCTTCACCATTTCACAATCCTAATATTTGACTAGTTATTTGAATGTTAGCACCATATTTTAGTAGTGTAGTTTATGTCTCAGCTGACATTTTATCATTTCCAGGATAAATTCCACTCAAGCTATAAAGATTGATTCCTCTAGTTAATACACTATCAGCATTCAAGTTATCTGTAAAGACACCGTTAAATCCGTAAGGGGTGATGTTTTTGCCATCTATATCATTTGTTATTTTTGTATTTGGATCATTATCACTCAAATCATATAAATCCTCTGTATCGTATTGAATGCCAAAAGAAGTTGAACCATCTTGTAATCCATCGGTAGCATAGTTGTCGGGAAATTTGGAAACATCATTTTTTGCAGTCATATTGGTTAATGTTGAAGGTGAAGGAGTGGTTGCCAATATGGATAAATTCTCATTGGTAATTTGAATAGATTTTGTAGTATCTGGATAATATGAATGAGCACCGTTTTCTCTACTAGCATCCAAATTATCTAATAAATGAGATTTTAATCCTAAAAGGTAGTTGGCAGCATCTTGACTGATATAATATTCTTCACCAATATACATTGAACATATACCTACCACTTTAAAATTAGCGGTAGGTATATCAAGAACATTTCGTATATTTCTGTCATACCTATCGGTTGAATTATTAACATTAAATTTAATAACATCATTTTTATTTAAGCCATATTTTTTAGCAGCATAAGCATTCACGACTATTGGAAATGAAGTAGTTTTATTAAAATTACTAGGAATATCAAATAATTTATTTTTAATGTCTTTATTATTTTCTATTAAATTTATATATTTAGTATTTTCTTTTACGCCAACAATGTGTGTGCTGTCTTTAACTATTTTATTTTTAATTTTCGTACCCGATACATCTAGATATGTATATGTTTCATCGGTATCGTCCAATGGAATAGAGTTGTATTGAATTAAATAGTCATGATTGATAGCGGTATCATTCATATTTATTGTTCCATCACTTCGTGGTCATTGCAAATCAGAATAAATTTGATTTAAAAATTTTATATATTCTGGTTTTAAATTGGCATTCCCTGCACTTGTGTTTTTTAAACTACCGAAAATTCCACTAGCGATCGTAAAAGGCATTGGCGATAAACATTCATCTTTATTAAGCTCATAATGACCATTATTATTTTGATCAACAACAATATCGAAATATTTACTGTATGTTGACAAATAATCATTTCAATCATTTGTATACTCTGGGTTAAGTGATGGATCATATGGATTCATGCATTGGTTTTGATCAAAAGGTAATTTAATATCAATCTTTGGATAAGAACCATCAGCATTAGTTTTTAATGTTTTTAAAGCAGCTAATTGCATGATTACATCATAATTATTATTTAATTGATTTAATTGATTTTCCGGCATCAAACTTGCTGCGAAATTTCATGGATTGGTTTTGGCGGCTGTCATAATATTATATGAAGATATTTTTACATCATTTGCTCCAACCTCATAATTTAAAACTGATTTAGTTATTGTTCTATTTTTCAAGTATTGTAGATCATATCTTTGTCCTATCGCATCAGCACCTGCTGGATAGACTGAATTTTGATGTCCTTCCATAGCATTAAATAATTCGACTGTATTTGTGCTTTGTGCACCAACC
Source organism: Mycoplasmataceae bacterium (assembly GCA_031289655.1). GTDB lineage: Bacteria > Bacillota_I > Bacilli_A > Mycoplasmatales > Mycoplasmoidaceae > Malacoplasma_A. The sequence goes on along the minus strand of JAITPC010000010.1, from coordinate 1,324 downwards.
AAATTGCCTATGATTGGGATTGAAATATTGGTCCCTTGACTTGCAGGTACATTATTATACGACTTAGCAATCGCGTGATTAATTTCATCCGAATATGTATCTTTTAAAACTTCTTCATAGTCTTTATCACTAGCAGACTGCGGGTTAGTATCACTAGTAAGTTTTACAGTTGCATCTTGATAATAAACTCCAGGCATAAAATTGGTCCCTTCGCTTGTTGTAATTCAACCATTTTGTGCAAATTGTTGAGAATCAACAGGAATATATTGTCCTCCTTGACTAGTAGGAGTGTATAGATCTGTTGCATAAGTGTATTTTTTAGCACTATATGTCATATCCATAGCAATATTGAATTTTCCATTTACACTGATCCCAAAAAGTAATGCACTCATCGCAATTCCTGTTAAACTACATAACACAACTAGTTTTCACATTGAGTTAAAAGCTAAACTAATTCTAAACCTTGTAGTTATACTAAAACCACCAAATGGTTTCTTAATATATCTGCTCACTAGATTAGTCTTATATTCACTTCCAGTTTTCATTAAATAAGTAGTTTTTACCCTTAATAAAAAATATACAAACAAGAAAGATAAACCTGTAAAAATTAAAAATGGAACAAAAAACATGACAACTAACGATATTCAATCAAATCCTAGAGTTGCAGTTGGGATTGTTCAATAATTGCTTAATAAACTCAATGTTGGGATCTGCAAAAATAAACCAGCTAGATAGCCAATGATTGCACCAAATGCACTGGCAATAATACCAAATGGCAAAAGACTAAGTGCTATTTTCCTTTTTCTCATACCGTTTGCTTGCGCAATACCAATATTAACGCGATTTACATCTATATATCGCTTAATAACTGTAGCTGCAATCACAATGCACAATAATAGAATAAACATTGTCAACAAATAATCCACTAACGAAATTGCTGAAACTAACTCTGGGATAAAACTAATTCTAAAAGCTGCAGCACTTAGGTGATTTCTAATATCAATTGCTCCGTATACACAAGTTGTACCTGCTGGTCAGTTCATTCCTGGATTTTGTGGATTAGTTGCTCAAATATTCAAATCATTGATTAATTCTTTAACGTTTGCTCCATTAATTGCTTTACAAACTAAATAGTTTTCCGTTGGATTACCTCTAAAACTATCATAAATGTACGAATATCCTGTTTCATTAACAAAGTTAATACTTTCATTAGAAAAATTAGGGGTTGATCTTTCTATGGAAACAATCGGGTATAAAAAATCTGCGGTAATTCCTAGTCCACAAATAATATAAGGTGTACCACCACCTTCATTTAAAATACTGT
>JAITPC010000041.1 GCA_031289655.1 Mycoplasmataceae bacterium | reverse complement strand
CCTTCATTTAAAATACTGTGGGGATAATTTTCTTCAACTCAATTAAATCAATTAATAAAATTACTAGTATTTAAAGAATTAAATCAATCAATATATCCTAATTTATTATTTGGATATTGTCCTGTTCAACCTGCATATTTAGTAAAAATATCACTGCTAAATGGTACAAGATTATGTTTATTGGCATATTGAGGGGCTAATACGGTAAATTTACTTGTTCAATTAGTTAGTGCAAAGCTTATTGGTATTGAACCATCTTGTCAATTAAAAGTATAACGATAACCTTTATTGTAAAATATTTCTGTTTTTTGTAAATTGTAATATGCGATATAATTACTAAAATCACCGGATGCTAAAGTGCTAAAAGTATTTTGCCAATCTCCTCCAGAAACATCACCTTTATTTATAACGATGAATTTATTTAATGAGCGAGCATAATCATCAGTCCCTAATGTTGGCTGACTAGAAGAAACTTTATACGATAAGATTTCATCAATAGATGGCGTATATAAAACACCTTGATTATTTTTAACTTGTTGGATGCCATCCAAATTAAAGTCTTCATCCTTAAAATTATCTATTCCACTAAACAAGTTCATTTTATCAACTCGATCAGTTTCAGGATGAGATATTACAGTTTTATAGTAAACTTTGTCAGGTGAATTATTAATATCTAATGATCTGAATTTTCTATATTGAACTTGATTGAAATATTTGCCATTTGGATCATCCAACAAATGTTGTATTGGCGTATCATTATTAGAAAAAAAGTTAATAATGGCGGTGGATGCATTGGTTAAAGTCAGTGTCATTGATTGCTCATCTGATTTAACTCCTGGTGAAAAAATATCAGATGCGTCTGTATAACCATTTAATACTTCACTATACGAATCAGTTGTACAAAAATTATTTGTAGAATTGAGCCTATTTTCATAAGTAATAACATTGGCACTAGAAATAACAATTACGGGGAAAAAAAGTTCTCACAACGGATCTGTTCATGGTGAGGATTGCGAAACTAATTTTTTAAATTGTTGAAATAATATCGAATCAGTATCAAGCCCTTGCAATTGCAATTCCATCCGATAAGAATGTGTTCCACTCCCATCATCATAGAGTCAAGGAATAAAATTATGTCCAGTAGGATTTCCATCACCATCATATTCGGTTGAAATACCAATTGATGGAGATAATTCTGCGAAATTATATGGTTGAAATGTTGGGTTAGAAACGTTAATGTTTCCAGTTCCAAATCATCCAGCTTTCTCTTGTAAATCACTAGGATCGGAAGTTGTCATATCAATATAGTCTTTATTACACCCAATAAAACCAAATTGCGGATTACCAATGTTATATTTTTCATTAATGGTAAAATCGTGCAGATTATTTTTTTTACTAATACTTGTGTATTCATTTTGAATATTAGTTGTGACACTATTTAATAATGTGAATGTTCCAACTGCTAAAAATGTTAGGAAGGTTAAACCAATAACTGCCACCTTATTATGTTTTAAACTTCGTAAAGTATTCTTGAACAAGTTATCCATTTTAAAAATTATACGCGTAAAGAAAGAATGGTCAAAAGAAATTATGTGCTAAAATTTATTTATAATTATTTTATGAAATGCTATTTAGGGATAGACATAGGTTCAATTTCAACAAAAGCAGTTATTATTGATGAAAAAAATAAAATATTAGCTTCGCACTATGATTGAACCGAGGGAAATCCGATTGGAGCTGTTAAAAAAATTCTAAAAGAATTACACAAACAATTTGGAAAGAAAAAAGATTACAAGGTTGTTTCAATTGGTACAACTGGCAGTGCAAGAAAATTAATTGGAAGTATTTTAAATGCTTCGGTTATTAAAAATGAAATAACAGCTCATGCCATCGGTACAACCTCAATTTATCCGAAAGTAAGAACAATTTTTGAAATTGGTGGACAAGATTCAAAAATTATTCTTGTAGAAAATGGGGTTGTTGTTGATTATGCCATGAATACATTGTGTGCAGCAGGAACGGGATCATTTTTAAAATCGCAATCTGCGAGATTAAATATTGAAGTTGAAGATTTTGGCGATATTGCGATTGGCGCATTTAAAAAAAATATGGTAAGTAATATCGCAGCTAGATGTACTGTTTTTGCTGAAAGTGATCTAGTACATAAATTACAAATTGGTCACACAAAGGATTCAATTGTTGCAGGATTGTGCAAGGCTGTTGTAACAAATTATTTAAACAATGTTGGTAAAGGAAAAAAGATTTATGAACCAATTATATTTCAAGGTGGAGTTAGTAAAAATGTGGGTGTTAAATATGCCTTTGAGCAGGTTACTGGACATAAAGTAACTGTTGATAAAAACTCTCATTTGATGGGCGCATTAGGCGTAGCAATTTTGGCAAAAGAATCAAAGGAAGAAAAAATCTTTAATTTCAATATTCAAGATGTTAAATTCGAAACAAAAGGAACTGAATGCCAAAATTGTCCCAATCATTGTGAAATTATTATGGTTTATAAAAACGGTAAATTAATTGATTCGTGAGGTAATAGATGCGAAAGAGGAGCTATACCAATTGAGAAATAATTATGGTTGTCGGAATTCCAAAAGCATTACTTTATTGAAGATATAAGGATTTATGAATTAAATTTTTTCAAGAATTAAACATTAAAACTTTAATTAGCCCTGATACTGATAAGGATATTTTAAAAAAAGGATTGAATATTGGAATTGATGAGGGGTGTTTAAGTGGAAAAGTATATTTAGGACACATACAATGACTAATTGATAAGAAAGTTGATTATATTTTTATACCACGGGTTTCCTATTACGATAAGCAATCTTTTGTTTGCACAAAATTTAGAGCGATGTATGATGTTGTTAATAATACATTTAGGCATGAAAAATTAAAGCTATTATCCTATAATATTGATGCCAAAAGAGACGTGGATGAATTACAATCTTTTAAAGAAATGGCAAAGGATTTAAAAAAAACTGATGAGGAAATAGAGAAATCCTACTATAGCGCCAAAAAATACTATGAAAACAAAATTAATGAGGAAGTTGGACAACAAAAATTAACATTAAGTAGTATTAAAAATAAACTAAAAATAATGCTAGTGGGACACTCTTACAACATTTATGATGCGTTTATCGGGAAACCGATCACCGAATATTTATTAAAAAATGGGTGCTATCCAATTTATGCTGACTTATTTGATCGGAAGAAAAGTAAAGATAAATCTAACGAAATTTCCCCAACATTAAAATATGAATATAACAAGGAACTATTGGGTTCAACATTTGCCAATAAAGACAAGGTGGATGGAATAATACTTATTAGTTCTTTCCCTTGCGGTCCAGATTCAATGACCAATGATATGATTATTAGAAAATTAAAGGACAAACCAATTATTAATTTAATTATTGATGAACAAGAAGGAATGGCAGGAAGAGAAACAAGGTTAGAAAGTTTTATCGATATTATTAGATTTAAAAAGGGAGGCAAAAATGCATAAAATTGGTATACCACGTTTTGGAAATTATCATGTTATCATTGGTTTTTTGGCAAGAAAACTCTTAAATGCTCAACCAATTTATGCTCCGCCAACGACAAAGAAAACACTTGATTTGGGACAAAAACATTCTCCAGATTTTGTTTGCGCACCATTCAAAATACTTATTGGAAATATGATTGAAACATTAGAAATGGGTGCTGATACTTTACTTGGTATTGGCGGTTTATGCAGATTGAGTTATTATGCTGAATTGCAAGAACAAATTTTACGAGATTTAGGCTATAAATTTGATTTTATCAATACTAATGGAATGTTTGCGAGTCCACGATGATTTGAACGTTTAAAGCCATTAAATCCTGATTTTAATTTTGTAATGTTTGCAAGACAATGAGTAGTAGCGATTGACATGTGTAACAAATTAGATGAAATTGAAGAATTTGTAAGAACCAATGCAGGTTTTGAACAAGAAGAAGGAACTTTAGATAAAATTCTAAATAAATTTATCAATAAATTAAATATTTCAAATGATGGCAATGACATAAACCTCGCTTATGGTGAAGCTAAAGATGCTTTAAAAAAAACTAAACTTAATATTCCAAAAAATCCTATTAAAGTTGCAATTATCGGTGAAATGTATGAAGTTTTAGACCAATATGCAAATCATTTTCTTGAGAAAGAATTAGCTAAATACAATATTTTGGTATATCGAGATTTAGCATTGTCAAGAATGATGTTTAAGGATATTAGACCAGAAATCCTTAAAAAATTGCAACCATATGTTAAATATGAAGCTGGTGCAAGTACTGTTTACACCATTGAACACGCATTAAAATACGCCAAACAACATGTTGATGGAATGATTCATTTAAAATCATTTGGCTGCACACCAGAATGTGATATGATGCCCATTATACAAAATATTGCTCAAGATTATAAAATCCCTGTACTTTATTTAAGTAAGGACACTCAAACCTCAACAACAGGTTTAAAAACTAGACTAGAGGCATTTGTTGACATGTTAATTAGAAAAAGACAAAAAAATAAGTAATAATTGCTATAGCTATTTTTTACAAAATCATTTAACATCGTCGAAGTTTTTCATTTCACCCATTGGCTTAAGCACGAAATCTCTCTTATGATAACGTGGGTGAGGAATAATTAAATTTTTTGTTTTTATTTTAATACTATTAAAAAAAATAATATCTATGTCCAAGGTTCTACTTCATTTAATTTTACTATTTTTACTTCTCAATCTATTAAAAAGATTCTCAATCTTTTGCGTTTCACTCAACAACTTGATTGGTTTTAAAGTTGTTTCTATTAAAACAGTAGCATTTATAAAATCATGGATTTTTTCATCTTTTCGTGCGATGATACCTACTGGCTTAGTTTTAATTAGGGGCGAAATTTTTTTTACTTTAATGTTTGTATTTTTATTGAGTAAAAATATGGCCTTCTTAATTATATTTTTTGGCGTCATTTTATTGTGCATTAAATTAGAACCTAATGAAAGAGTTGATAAATTTTTAATTTTCATTGAATTTTTTAAGTAATGACACAGTTGTTTTAACATCATGCACTCTAACTCCTCATGCATTTTGCAAAAAAGAAAGCAATGAAATAATAGCGGTTGCTTTATCTTTTTTTCTTCAATTAATATTATCTTCACCACACATTGAAGATAAAAATCGTTTACGAGATGCACCAATCAAAATTGGACACCCTATTTTTTTAAACTCATTTAAATTAACAAGTAATGGCCAATTCAAATCTCATGTAGGCTTTGAAAAACCAATCCCTGGATCTATGATTATTTTATTTTTGCAAATTTTATTTTTAATAAGTTGTTCAACCCTCTCATTAAGTTCACTAACAACATTATTGAGAATAGTATTTTTATTGATAACATCATGCAAATGATCCATTGGATTTATTGAATGCGAAATAATATATTTAACATTATTTTGTGAAACAACGCCCAACATATTTTTGTCATATTTGCCCATTGATACATCATTAATAAAATCAACACCTAATTTTATTGATTCCAAAGCAACTGTCGAATTCATTGTATCAATAGAAATTTTAACATCCATCTTCTTGCTTCCTATTACCTCTTTTAATTTTCTTAAAACTGGAATAACACGAGATAACTCTGTATTAGTTGTAATAATTTCGGCGCCAGGCTTTGTTGTTTGTCCCCCAATATCGATTATCGTGGCACCATCCTTAATCATTTTAAGTGCATCTTTGATTGGATTTTTCAAATGCTTTCCTCCATCGCTAAAACTATCTGGTGTTACATTTAAAATTCCAATTATTTCCATCCAATTAAATTATATAATTTATGGTTTAATTTTTAAATTATTGACAAGATTTTTAACTTCTTCTTTCGTCGGTACATTATCCTTAGTTATTTGATACTTATAACCAAGTGATTCATATTTATCGCTAGCAAATAAATGTAACGGTAAAACATCAAATCTAATTAAATATTTTAAATTTTTAATAATCTCTTTTATATTGCTAATATTTTCAAATTGGTCAGTATAACCTTTTACATAAACAAACCTAATTCAATATTTTGTCTTCTTATTTTCTAGGTAATTAATCAATTTTAGCTCCAAAACACTTGATTTGGAAGTAATTATTTTGTGAAATTTTTCAATTGTATGCTTAATATCAATTAGAAACAAGACATTATATTTAACAAATATGTCGTAATCACTTAATTTTTTATGATATCCACAAGTATCAATTGCCAAATTGATGTTGTTCTCATAACATTTCTTTGCAATATTGGCACAAAAATCATAATGCACTAATGGTTCGCCACCGCTAAGAGTAATTCCTCCATTCATATAAAATTTTTTATTCTTCATAAAATCATTAATGATTTTTTCGACAGATATAGTTTTTTTATTATTTTTAGCTCAGCATTCAGGGTTATGACAATATATACAACGATAGGGACAACCAGTTAAAAAAATTACCATTCTTATCCCAGGTCCATCATTTGCTGAAAATGATTCTATTTTAAAATAAGGAGCTACCACAAAAAGATTATAAACATGAATATGTTTTTAATATAATTAAAATATGAATAAAAGATTGAGTTGAGATGAATATTTTATGGGCTTAGCACTAATGGCAGCGAAAAGAAGTGCTGATCCTAGCACTCAAGTAGGATGTGTTATTGTGAAAAATGACAATAGTATTGCTTCTCTAGGATACAATGGTTTTCCAAGAAACACAAAAAATGGAGATTTCAACTGAATTGGCAAAGGTGAATGAATTAACACAAAATACCCATACGTGGTTCACGCTGAGATGAATGCCCTATTAAGTGCCAAAGGAATTGATTTAACTAATTGCAAAGTATATGTTACGTTAGCGCCATGCAATGAATGTGCTAAAGCAATGGTTCAAGCAGGAATAAAGGAGGTCGTTTATTATAATGATAAACACAAGGATATGGATGTTTTTAGAGCAGGGAAAATAATTTTAAAAAAGGCCGGGATTGCTTGTAAGCCATATCAAATGAAGAATATTGAAGTTAAAATTAAACTCTAATTAAATAATATAATTTTTTTATGTTATTCAAAAAAAAACAAGCTGATAAATTTGATGAAATATTAAGAGTTGTTGATAAAAATGGTAATTGAACAGGCACATATAAGACACGTGGCGAGATTCATGATAATGGTTTTTATCACAACAATGTTGCTGTTTGAATTATCAATAAAAAGAATATGACTATTTTGTTAGAGCACAGAAGCCCTGATAAAACAAAAAATCCTGATAGATGATGCTTAGTAGGGGGGCATATAGCTAATGATGAGACTCCTAGCCAAGCTGCCATAAATGAAGTAAAAGAAGAAATTGGCATTAAACTAAAACGCAAGGAAGTAAAATTTTTATGCATCACACCGCCTGTGAATAATGCTAAATCTTTTACTTATCACTTTTATTTTATTTCTAATAAAATTTTTAATTGATTTAAAATCCAAAAAGAAGAATTAACAGAAATTAGATACATCAATTACAATGATTGAAAAAAATTGGTGAAACATGGTTCTGACAAAGTGGCACCAAAATGAAATAAATATAAAATCGCATTTGACCTAATGGATCAAATACTTAAATAATATAATTATTATGTCGTTATAATAATGCTTGCAAACCGTGTGAGGTTGGAAACAATGCAGCACTAAGCATCTAGCATTATGTATAACGACATATTGATTTTAGTCTTTATTAAATTCGTTCATTAAATCTTCATAATCAGTTGTTCCTGTATCACTTTTATCTCTACGAGGAGTTGGAGTAAAAGATTTTCTAGTATTTTTTAACCCGAAATTAGAATATTCAACTTTTTCATTATTAACACTAATATCATTTTTAAGTTCATCTAATTCACTAACACTAATAATTTCTACAGTTCTATCTAATAATTTTTGAATTAATTTTATATTGCTTCCTTGGCGTCCAATAAGTTTTTGCATGTCAGTGTTATTTTCACTTTCATTACAAATTATTGAAATTAGGTCATCAGAAATAATAACACTATTGATTTTAACTGGATAGCAAATGTTTGTAATATAAGTCTTCAAATCATCATTATATTTGACAATATCAATTTGTTCATTATTGATTTCTTTCTTAATGGCATTTATTCTACTTCCACCGGGTCCTATCATCGATCCGATTGGGTCAATACCTTCTTGCAAAGAATTAACAACAATCTTTGTTTTAATTCCCGCTAATCTAGCGATTTTTTTAATTTCAATAATATTTTCTTGAACTTCAGGAACATTTAGATTTATAAAATATTTAATTAAACCAATATCAGCTCTTGATAAAATAATTGGTCAATCTCTTGAATGTTCCAACACGTCCTTAACGAAAAATGAATATTTTTTTCCTAATTGTAATTTTTCGCCTTTAATTTGCTCATCATAAGGTAATATTCCAAAAATTTCTTCATTGATCTTAACAGTATACTTACCATTTTCCTCACTAATTACTTCGCTAGAAATTACTTTACCCTTTTTATCATTCCAATTTTTATAAATAAACTTATTAGATTCAATTGAAATATTGTGATTTAATGTTTGCATGATTTTCTTTTGCAAGTGTTTATCTAATCCTTCTAATGTAATGTCTTGACCAATTGTGGCATTAATAGATATTTTAGGGTTGATTTTTTTTGCTTTTGATAAAGGAATTTCATTCTCATCATCATAACTAGAATTTTCATCATCTGCAAATTCATCGCTGACAACTTTAAAATTCCTATGAATAATAAAAGAATCATTATTCTTATTGTATTCTACATCAATATTTGCGCCTTCATATTCACTTAGATAAACATTGCTTAATGCATCTTTGAAGGAATCAATTGCATATTCAACGCTTATTTTCTTTTTTTCTGCTAATGTTTCAATAAATGTTTTTGTCATTATATTTTAAATTCAATAAGTATATTACTGACCTTGGTCATATAGTTAATTTCTTATCTACTTATATATATTATATAATTGAATGTTTTAATTGTGAGATTTATTATTTATTTTTGGTTTATTTAGCATTATAGAATTTGTAATGCTAATGGATAAACAAAAAACACCTAGATTAACAAAACCAGGAATTAACGATAATCATTCTCACCTGTCTAATTGATTTCTTTGAGAGAAATGTGTTGCAAATATAACCGATAAAATAAACAAAAGCATAACGCATACTGTCGTAATGGCCATTAATATTAATACATATTTCTTTTTATAAATATAAATGGAATTTTTTTTAATGAAAAAAAATAATACAGATATTGAAATCATCATAATTCCGCTTGTGCATGATGTAATTATTTGTAAAATACTATTAGTAGGAGAAAACGAAGCCATAAATCCAAGTGCACATAAAATATCCAAAATTATTGCACACACAATGTATAAATTAATTTTCTTAATCTCTACTTGATGTCGAATTTTATCTTCACTAATTATTGTAGTTTTGTTTTTATCAACCGGTAAATTTGGGATATTGGTCACATTAATATTATAACAATTATCATTCAATCAATTGTTCATCCTCGTTTTTTAAAATTTCATTTACTCTACTAAAAATTTTGGAATTTTTAAAACCTTTTGTATATCCCAATGGCGAAGGGTGCGAAGTAATAATTTTGTTCTTAATGTTTAAACCTTCACAAGTTTCTTCGGCTTTTTTGCCAAGAATTAAAAAAATAACGTTTTTGTTTTTCCCAATAATTTTTGACAAGGTATACTTTGTGAACTGTTTTCATAATTTAATGCACTCAGCTTGACGGCTTTGGTCATCAACAAAAGTTAAGGCTGCATTTAATAACAATATCCCTTGTTCTGCCCAATTTTCTAAATTACCATTAATCCTTGTGACATTCAAATCACTTTCCAATTCTTTAAAGATATTTGTTAATGATTTTGGCAAATTTTCTTTTCTTTCAACACTAAATGCTAAGCCACAAGCGTCATTACTATTGGGATATGGATCTTGACCTAACAAAACAACCTTCGTTTTTGAAATATCAAAATAATTAAAGCATCTAAAAACATTGCTTTCCTTGGGAATGATATTTATGTTATTAATAAACAATAATAGTTTTTGTTCTCATTCTTTTGTAATAAAATTTTCAATAATTTTTCTATTATTTTCAATTTTAATTTCGTTTATCGCATTAAATACATCAAACATTTTAATCTATTGTGAACTCCGTGTCGCAAATAATCAATGTATCACCGGGTTCTGCGCCTAAATCTTTTGCTAATTCTTCGGTTTTAGCACTTTGAATTTTTTGGTTGAACCTAATATTATTATCGGGAGTATCAAGTGGAATTTTATGAAATCAATATTTTAAATATTCTGACTGAACCTGGAAAACCCCCCTCCTAATTTTTTTAACAATAATATCTCTTCCCTTCTCATCAGTTTCATCTTTTCTTCTAACTTTAATGTCCTTTTGCTCTTCTTTTTTACTTTCTTCTAATTGTTTTTTAAGTTCATCCAAAATGGTAATATATTCATCATAAATTTTTGTTAATAATTTATCAACATTAATTTTATCTTTAGCACTAATAATAAAAATTTTTACTTTTAATTTCTTTTCCAAAATTTTTAAATTGTCTTCATATCCATCGACATCAATTTTATTTCCTACCAAGAAAATTGGTTTATTTTCTAGTCCTTTTCCATATTCTTTTAACTCATTTTGTATTGTCACATATGCATCAATAATATCATTATTATCTTCTGGACTTAATGAAATCAAATGAATTAACGCATAGCAACGTTCAATGTGTTTTAAAAATTCATGACCTAATCCTTTTCCGCTACTCGCACCCTCAATTAATCCTGGAACATCTTCAAATACAAGTTCCTTATCTTTTATTTTCGTCATTCCCAGCACCGGAGTTAATGTGGTAAATTGATAATTTGCTATCTTAGGCTTAGCATTAGAAATTTGTGAAATTAATGTCGATTTTCCAGCATTTGGTAAACCAATTAATCCAACATCAGCCATGTACCTAATTTTTAGTTCAATAGTTTTTTCTTCGCCCAGATCACCTCTCTCGTGGAGAGTAGGAACGCGATTGAAAGAAGATTTAAAAAAAGCATTACCATGTCCTCCCCTGCCACCTTTACAAACAATAAATTTTTGGCCACTTTCTAAAATGTCCATCAAAACCTTTTTTGTGATAGAATCATAAACAGTAGTTCCCAAAGGGACATGAACATAAATGTTCTTTCCACCCTTACCGGATGCTTTTTCAGTCATTCCATTATCACCATCAAAACCAATAACCTGTTTTTTGTTTCTCAAATTAAACAAACTGCTATCATTGTGATCACCAATGATAATGATGTCACCGCCTTTTCCTCCGTCGCCTCCATAAGGGCCACCTTCAGGCATATTTTTTTCATGGCATCATGAAACAACACCATTACCACCATTGCCGGCCTTTACACATAATTTACACTCATCAATAAATTGCATAAGTAAATTATATAATTTATATATATGAATAAAGTTAAAGAATTAGGTGAAAGTTTAATGCTTAATCTTAGCGATGAACAATCTAAAAATATTAATGATGCAATATTATGAATTTCTTCAAAATTAGAAAAAATAAATTTTGTTAATACTGACAATGTAAAAGCAACAAATTATCCTATCGATATTGGATCTGGCAAATTACGAAATGACAAGATTGAAAAAACAACAAACAAAGAAATTATCAAAAATGCCAATAATAAAGAAGGTGAGTATATTATTATTAAATAATTAGTTAATTGTTTTGATAAACTCATCCCATAATTGCTTAGTCTGTAATGGCTTGCCATGGGCTTGACAAATATAATCAATACCCTTAATGTTAAATTTTTTAAGGTAATTTAAATATGTTTTTTCATTAACATTAAATTCAACTGGTATTGCCATAAACCTTCCACTTTGACTTTGAACCATATCGCCGGCAAATAACATTTTTTTAAATAAATACATCGTCATACCATAGCTATGAAAATTATTAGTATAAATTACTTTAAAATCACCAATATTTTTTTTAGTGATTGGTGTGATATATTTTTTATAACTTAACATTTCTTGTTTGACGTCTTGAGGAATAAAAAGATATTTTAATCCTTTTTTCATTCAATTATCATACTCTTTTTTTGATGTATATGCCTTAACTTTAAGGGTCTCACTTAAATATTTTAAACTGCCAATATGATCTCAATCACTATGTGTGATTAAAATTTGATGAATTTTTTTTAAGTTAATTTTTAATGATCTTAATTCATCGATAATGGCAGGACCAAAATTTGGAAAACTAGTGTCAACTAAAGAATAACCTTTTTTATCAGGTATTAAATAAACATGAGATTTTAAACAGCAATTCAATGAGATTACATTATTATTTAATATCATTGTATTTTAATTATAAAATAAATTCACTTAAAAACTCCAAAGAATTATTTAGCTTTATTAAATATTTCATAAACATCAATATTTTTATTAGAATCCATAGCACTAAGCAATGCACTCAATGTATCGATTGATGTAAATAATTGTATTTTATTTTCACTTGCCATTCTTCTTAACTGATAACCAAATCGATCAGCAGATTTACCAATAGTTGGTGTATTAACTACAAAACTAATTTTTTCTTGAGCAATTAGTTTGGATATTCCTTTAATATTTTTTTCAATTGCTTTAGCGTTGACATGATTTTTTAGTAAATATTTTTGTGTATTATTTGTAGCTAATATTTTATATCCTTTTTCAACTAACTTGCTGGCTAGCTTAATAATTTTCGGTTTATCACGGTTATTGATTGATATGATAACGTTTTTTTTGTTATTAAAATCCACTCCAGCACCTGAAAAAACTTTGAATAAACTATTATTAATATTTTTATCAATACCTAAAATTTCGCCTGTAGATTTCATTTCAGGTCCTAAATAAATATCTGTTCCTTTTATTTTATCATTTGAAAAAATTGGCATTTTTACGGAATACAATTTCGATCTTTTATATTCATTAGTTCCATATTTCATATTTTTTAATTTCTTCCCTAATATCACATCAATAGCAATATCAATTAATGGCAAATTAGTGACCTTACTAATATAAGGAATTGTTCTAGAACTTCGTGGATTTAACTCTATCACATAAACAGTATTAGCATAATAAACAAATTGAATATTGAACATGCCAATTATGTTAAGAGCTAGTGCAAGTTTTTTTGCATAAATTGTAGCTTTTGCAATTACATCCTTCGGCAATGTCAATGAAGGATAGATTGTCATACTATCACCAGAATGAACTCCTGCTGGTTCAACGTGTTCAATAAATCCAGGAATTAAAATATCCTCGCCATCACATATACCATCAATTTCAAATTCCTTACCCTCTAAAAATTGATCTATTAGAACGGGGTTGTCATCGATACCTTGTTCTTTTATCCTATTAAAATAAATCTTTGTATCGTTATCGTCATATAAAACATTCATCCCTTGTCCACCTAAAACAAAAGAAGGCCTAATAATAACAGGATAGCCAATTTTCCTAATGCCATTGAGCGCATCTTTTAATTTTAACACTGTAATTCCTTTTGCGCGTGGAATTTTTTCGTCATTAAGAATTTTGTCGAAAAATTTCCTGTTTTCAGCACCATTAATAGCGTTAATTGAAGAACCTAAAATTTTAATGTTATCTTCTGCTAAATATTGAGCAATTTTGATAGGTGTTTGTCCACCGAATTGGACAATTACGCCATACACTCTTTCACAATCTATAATATTTTTAATATCTTCATAATCTAATGGTTCAAAATATAATTTATTAGCAATATCAAAATCCGTACTAACTGTTTCGGGGTTAGAATTAACAATAATCACTTCATATCCTTTTTTTTGTAATGCCCAAATAGCGTGCACATTACAATAATCAAATTCTATCCCTTGTCCAATGCGAATTGGACCAGAACCAATAATTAATATTTTTTTCTTATTAGTTTTATGTTCAGCATTTTCATGCAAATTTGAATCATATGTTGAATAATAATATGGTGTAACTGCTTTAATTTCGCCAGAACAAGTATCAACCATCTTATAAGAAGGTAAAATTTTGTTTTCTAAGCATTTTTTATGAATAATTTGATTTTTTTGATTAATAATTTTACTAATAGTGAGATCGCTAAATCCATTCTCCTTAGCCAATTTAAGAGTTTGAATTGAAAAATTATTTTTTAATTCGATTTCAATATCGATGATTTTTTTAAAACAATATAGGAAAAATTTATTTATTTTCGTTATTTGAAAAATTTTTTCAATTGATGTTTTTCTTCTAATTAATTCACAAATTTCTCAAATTCTAATATCAGTTGCTGTTCCAATGTTTTTTAACAAAATATTTGTTTTAGAATTTTTAATTTGTTCTGTTGGCAACAAATCCTTAGTTTCCTCTTCTAATGAACGAATTGCTTTTAGTATGGCTAGTTGCAAATTATTCCCAATCGCCATTACTTCACCCGTTGATTTCATTTGCGTAGATAAGATCCTTTCAGTTGTATTAAATTTTGAAAATGGTCATTTAGGGATTTTAACAACAACATAATCCATAATTGGCTCAGCCGCTGCACTGCTCGCTCTGGTAATGACATTTTTCATCTCATCAAGTTTATAACCAATCGCAATCTTTGTTGCAATTCTTGCAATTGGATAGCCTGTTGCTTTTGATGCTAAAGCTGATGAACGACTAACCCGCGGATTAACTTCGATAACGGCATACTCATTCGTAAATTGATTCAATGCATATTGCACGTTACATCCACCTTCAATTTTTAAATGACTAATAATTTTTAATGCACTAGTTCTTAACATTTGCAAATGATCATCATGCAATGTTTGGCAAGGCGCAACAACAATTGAATCTCCAGTATGAATACCAACTGGATCAATATTTTCCATATTGCAAATGCAAATGGTTGTATCTGTAGAATCTCTAATTACCTCAAATTCTACTTCAGCTCAACCCGCCACGCTTTTCTCTACCAATATTTGATGAATTTTTGATACATTCAATCCATTTTCTGCTATTTTTTCAAATTCACTCCATGTTTTTGCAATACCACCACCGGTTCCACCAAGAGTAAAGGCAGGTCTAATAATCAATGGCAAACCAATTTTTTTTCCAATTTTCAAAGCGCCATCCATATTGATAGCAACATCGCTTTCAATGCATGGTTCATTAATTTGTTTCATAGCATTTTTAAATAACAGCCTATCCTCCGTAATTTTTATAGTTTCTGGTTTTGAACCAATGACATTAATTTTTTGCTTTCTAAAAAAACCTTCATCAGCTAATTCACAGCAAAGATTTAATCCAACTTGTCCACCCATGTTACTTAAAACAGAATCAGGTGTTTCTTTAAGACATATTTTTTTAATTGTTTCTGCATTTAATGGTTCAATATAAATTTTATCGGCGACTTGTTTATCAGTCATAATTGTTGCAGGATTAGAATTAATTAGGATCACTTCAACACCTTCTTTTCTTAATTCCAAGCAAGCTTGTGTTCCTGCATAATCGAATTCAGCAGCTTGGCCAATAATTACTGGACCAGAACCTACGACTAAAACTTTTTTTATACTTCTATTTTTTGCCATGATATTTTTTAACATTATTGATAAAATCATCAAACAAAAATAATGTATCTTGCGGACCAGGAGAGGCTTCTGGATGGAATTGAACAGAAAAAACTGGTTTATTTAAATATTTAAGTCCTTCGACAGACTGGTCATTTGCATTTTTGAAGCTAATCATAATATTCTTATTTTTTTTTAATGATGATTCAATAACTTCAAAACCGTGGTTTTGTGATGTCATATATACTTTGCCATCGCACAGATACCTTACTGGCTGGTTTGGACCTCGATGACCATAATTAATTTTGTTTGTTTTCCCACCTGAAGCTAAACCTAAAATTTGATGACCCATACATATTCCAAATATTGGGATATTGGTTTGTAATAACTTATTAACGTTATTGATAGCGATTTTATTATCAAAAGGATCGCCGGGGCCATTTGATAATAAAATACCATCATATTTATTGTTAATAATATATCTATATGACACACTATTGGGTAAAATATCAACTTGACAATTTCGCTTTAATAAATTTCTAACGATATTGGTCTTAACTCCATAATCATATAGGGCAATTTTATATTTGCCCTTCCCAATACTATTAATTTTATTAGTAGTAATTTTCTCAATCGGTACAACAACATTGGTTTTTTTTAGTTCCTTAATTTGTTGAATAATATTTTTGTTTGAAAAAGAAATTTTAGCTTTCATGCAACCATTCTCACTAATTGTTCTAACAATTGCTCTTGTGTCGACATTTTTTAAACCTGGTATTTTATACCTTAGCAAAGCTTTTTCTAAGGTATCATCGCCATACATTGGTGTTTCACATAATGTATTCACAATGGCAGCTGATACCCAAAATTTATTAGACTCTAATTTCTCTATATTAACTCCATAGTTGCCAATCAACGGATAGGCGAAAACGATTCCTTGTCCAGCATATGATGGATCTGATAATATTTGCACATACCCACTAGTCGAGGTGTTAAAAACTATTTCAAAAACTATTTCTTTTTTATAACCAAAAAATATACCCTCAAAAATTTTTCCGTTTTCAAGGATAATATATCCTTTTTTATTTTTTTCAGCCATTAATATTATTATATTCGCTAAGCTTTTAACACTGCAAATAAAATCGCTTTAACCACATGCATTCTATTAACAGCTTCTTGAAAAACAACAGAATTTTTACTTCGAAATACTTCATCTGTAACCTCAAATTCACCATTTTTAATGTAAGGATACTTATCGCCATATTTTTTAACAACATCTTGTGCAATTGTTGTGTTTAAGTCATGAAAAGCAGGCAAACAATGCATGTAAATTGTGCCTTTCTTGTTATTACTAGACGCATTTTTTAATGTATTCATATCAACTTGGTAATATTTCATAATTTTAAATTGTTTTTCAAAATATTCAATTGGCTGGCCCAAATCTACCCAAACATCAGTATAAATAACATTGGCGTTTTTTACACCAATAACTTTATTTGTCGTGAAACTTATTTTTCCTCCCGTTTTTTTGCAAATAGAATTTAATTTAGAAAAATATTTATTATTTTTCCATTCTGTTTCAGGACCAATACCAACAAACTCCATTCCTAGTTGGGCACAAATAGTGGCTAATGAACATGCAACATTGTTTCCACAAGCTCCAACAAAACACACTTTAAGATTTTTAAAAGAACCAAAATGTTCTTTAATGGTCATGGCGTCGCATAAAGCTTGAGTTGGATGAAATTCATTACTTAAACCATTAATCACTGGCACTTTTGAATGATCAGCGAAAAATTGCATATCCGTTTGCTTAAATCCTCGATATTCAATCGCATCATAAAATTCGCTTAATGTTTTAGCAGAATCTTCAATTGATTCTTTTTTACCGAATTGTGATGAATTTGGATCGATAAATGTAACACCCATACCTAAATCACTACCAGCTGTTTCAAAAGCACTTCTTGTTCTTGTAGAAGTTTTTTGAAATAATAAAACCATGTTCTTTCCCTCAAATGGTTTGAAAATCTTATTGTTTATCTTCATTTTTTTAAACTCTACAGCTAAATCTAAGAAATAATTGATATCACTCGTTGTGAAATCAATTAATTTCATAAAATTTTTACCAATTAAATTAGATTTCTTTTTAAATATGTTGGGCAAATTAACCATGTTATTTTTTTAATTTTTTTTGTGAT
The DNA here is from genome assembly GCA_031289655.1 of Mycoplasmataceae bacterium. Taxonomy (GTDB): domain Bacteria; phylum Bacillota_I; class Bacilli_A; order Mycoplasmatales; family Mycoplasmoidaceae; genus Malacoplasma_A. The sequence continues at coordinate 6,856 of JAITPC010000041.1, read as the reverse complement.
AAAGCAATATGATTAACCTTCGAATTAGCGAGAATTCTAATTGCTTGTAATTTAATAAATCCTATCGCATCTTGTTGGTTGTATCCACCAGCAATATCCATTGATGCAACTGAATTACTGTATAGAGAATATTCGCTACCCCTTGCCACTGGATAACAATTACCTTTATAAAGTTTTAGTTGTACTCAACCCGTAACATTTTTTTGAGCAACATCAAAAAAACCCATTAATGCTGGAAACTCAGGAGCATATCACATTCCATTATAGATAGCTTTGGCAACTTCTTGATTCAAATGTAAAGAAAGATTCATAACTTCTCTATCAAGAGTGAGTCCTTCTAAATCGTGATGTGCAATGCTAATAATAGTTCCAGCAGGTGTTTCATAAATTCCTCGTGATTTCATTCCAACAAATCTATTTTCAACCATGTCTAAGTGACCAATACCATTTAATGCACCGATTTTATTAAGTTCAATAAAAATTTTTAATGGATCAATAATAGTGCTAACAATCTTTTTATTAACGCCCAAAATTTCAAGTTTTGCTGGAACGCCAGAAATAAAGTGAAGATTAATATAACTAGTTTTGTCTGGCGCTTTTTGAGGTGTATTACTCCTATTGTAAACACTATCTGGGACTTCTTTTTCAACATCTTCAATAATCCCTGCCTCATGAGAAATATGCAATAAATTTTCGTCCTCACTTCATGGCTGCTTAATGGTCTGTGAAACTGGAATATTGTAAGCTTCAGCAAATTGCAATAAATCTGCTCTTCCTTCAAAAGTATTCAAAAATTCAGTATCCTTTCAAGGGACAAAAATTTTAATATTCGGATTGAGTGCTAAATAAGAAAGTTCAAATCTAACTTGGTCGTTACCTTTTCCTGTACAGCCATGAGAAACAAATTGAGCACCTTCTTTTAGAGCTATTTCAATTTGTTTTTTTGCAATTAAAGGTCTAGCGATAGAAGTTCCTAATAGATAACTATTTTCATATTTAGCGCCAGTTTTAAATACAGTAAAAATATAATCCGTAACAAATTCTTTCTTAACATCTATGGAATATGTGGCAATTGCTCCCATTTTTTTTGCTTTTAATTCAATTTTTTTTAAATCATCATCAATTTGTCCAATATCTGCTGTAAAAGTAATCACATCATAACCTTTAAGAATTAACCATTTTAAAATTGTAGATGTGTCAAGACCGCCAGAATAAGCTAAAACAATTTTTGGCTTCTTTCCATTTATCAATGGAACTTGCACAAATTTCATATTTGAAAATTTATTTTTTAAAGACATACTACAGATATTATATATGGCACAAAACTTTAACCACTTTTGAATGGATTAAATCTCATTTGCTACTTTGCTCTATTAGTTAAATATAAAGCATGGAAATAAACTAGAGTACATGAAATTACCAAGGCCACATAGTCTAATGCCTTAAATATTTCTTTAGCACTAGCGTTACCACTAAAATTATGATCGATAATTAATCAGCCAGCTTCAACAACTATCAAAAGGAAAATAAATATAGCTTTTATCAAAAAGCACAATTTTCTTTTTTTGACAAAAGAAATTTTAAATACTATGAAAAAATATACACATAATATTAAATAAGCTCCACCAAATACATCTCAAAATAATGTGTCACTATTATCAGCATTAAAAGCACAGTACAAAAAAAATATTAATGAGTAAAATAAAAAGAAGGGATATAAAATTTTATTTATTTTTTTGCACATCATTATTTATAATTATAGTATATTCAATGCCAAGAGATCATTTAATCGCATCAACAATTGCAAAAAAACAACAATTACAATCCAAAATTTGGCAAAAGTTAGCTCGCGAAATTAAAACTGCTGTTAAGGTTGGTGGAAGCAATATCGATGCTAATCCAAGATTAAAAGCCGCAATTGATAAAGGTTTGCAAAATAATTTATCACGAGAATCAATTGAAAAAAACATTAATGGTTCAAATAAGGATCCGAATGAAATGACTAGTTTAGAATATGAATGCTATGGACCCAATGGCATTCAAATTATTGTTACCGCATTAACTGATAATACAAATAGAACAGCGAGTAATTTGCGAGGATATTTAAGCAAATTGCATGGTGAAATTGCTAAAGCAAATAGTGTTAAAATATTTTTTGATAATTTAGGAGTCATTGTTTTATATAAAAATATAGGGCAAAGTAAAGATAACATAGAAGAAATTATTTTAAATAATAATGTCAATGGCTACATTGATACAAATGAAAGCAATGAAATTTTTACAGTTAATACTGAATCTAATGATAACTTTTATAAGATTAAGGAACTTTTGCTGAATAAAGGTTATAGTTTAATAGAAGCGGCAATTAAACTAGTTGCTCAAAACAAAGTCACTAAATTAGATGATGAAAATAAAGCGAGATTAGAACGTTTTATTGATGCCTGCGATCAGGATGAGGATATTCAAACAGTTGTTACCAACTATGAAGAAACATGTAACTGTTAAAAAGTTATCCGACTTTAAACACTCTGAGTTTATGCACTTGGTAGCATTAACTTCATTTTTTCTAAAATTTGTTTTAAAGTATCTTTTATATCAGCTATTTGCTCATTTACATTGATTATTTCCTTGTTGATTTTATCTACTTTTTGGTCAGTAGTGTTTATTTTAGTAAGTAATTCAATTCTAACATTATCAATCTTCTCATCTAAATATTTACAATAACCTTGTCAAGTATTAAATTTTGTATTTATCTTGTTCATCTGTTCATTATTTATTATACTAAGTTGAACCTTAATCATAGTTTTCTTAGTATATTCAAGTAGATGAACAACCTCATTTGAATTAATATTATTGACAAGAATTAGTTTTATTTCATTTAGTGAGAGATTCGCGAAACAGGAAAGTTCACTATTAGAAACTTTAATGGATTTAATTTTATTATCGCACAATGCTTTCTTTACTTTATCAATGTTAAGTTCTGAGTTTGTTTGTAACTGTAATAGAAATGTCATAATACCTTACATAATAGTATGTGCAAAAATTTTCATTTGGCGTTTTTATTTCTGAAATTTTAGTGTTTTGGCATGGAAAAATGATTTAAAAAGTTCACATTTAAATATACATATTTAAAATAAAATCTTTTTATTCTGGCACACAAAATCCCCCCCCGGTGTATATAATTTAGTTATGAATAAAACAAAAATTGATCCAACCAATAATGTCCTAACAGCCAAAGAACACAAGGTTTGAAACAGAAGAAAAGTTGTTAAGGTTGCCCTTGCCTGCACTTGTGGTGTTGTTGGAATTGGCGGGGGGATTGGAATTGGGCTTTTTTTTAGCAAAAAAGTGGATCATACCATATCCTTTAGTATTCCAAAAAACACTTTAACTTATGGAAGCAATAATTCATCTGAAGTTATAACGGCAAGTTCTTCGGATAATATTTCCTTATCTGCTAGTGGCGAGGGAAAAGATACTAATTGAAATTTTGATGAATACTCTGGGACATTAAGTTATTTCTCACCTTTTTATTATGATGTAGATGTAACCATTAGTGCAACAACCAAATATAGAACAGATACAGCCACAGTTACTTTATTAAAAAAGGAAATCACTAATTCTATGACTTTGGATGCTAGCGGTATTAATAACATTACATTAGGAAAAAATCAAAATTGGAATTCTCAATATTTATTTTATGGCAATGATGAAATATTAACAAATGCTGTCTTTACTGTGAGTTTTGGTGATTTACCAGGGACAATGGCATTAAGTTCTGATGGGATACTATCAGGTAATTCTGGGAGTCAAGCCGGCAGTAGTAATTTTTCAATTTCTATGCAAGCCTTTATTGGCGGAAATCTAATTACTGGTAAAGATTACCAAGTTAGTTGAACTGTACAAGAAGTTGTTACCCCATACATACAAGTAGTTGGTAATTCAAATTTGGAACTAGAGGTTGGAAAAAATTTTAGTCAAAGGTATAAAGCTTATAATACGCAGACTGGTTTAGATGTCACTGAGACTACTACTTGAACGGTTTCACCAGTTTTTTCTTTACCAAAAGGAATCAATTGAAATGGTGTTACCCACACTCTTTCTGGTTTCTTAATAGATGCCTCTATACTTTCCAATAATTTTACTATTACTGCTAGTGATGCCAGTCAAACAGCTACATTACCTTTAAAGATTGAATGAACCGCTACCAACCTTGCTCCTAGTGTGAAACTAGCAATTAATGGACTTTTAATTAATGATAACATCACGCAAACAAATTTTGTTATTCAACCATTAAACGGCACGCTATTGGATAATGTTGTACCTCAATGTTATGGTATTGATTTTACTTTTTCTCATTACTCAATTACCGGTGACAAAATCTACCATGCAATAGCAACTCCTGGTGCTATTATTGGCAAAAATGTTGTTAGCGTGGAAGGGCCTAACATCAATCCTTCATTTTTAGAAGTTGAAGTTTATGATATGAGCAATACAGTCATTGTAGACGGTAATACAACGACTGAGGATTGTTTATTCTATAACGATACCGGAACAACAATATTTGGAACAGACAACCATACTTGTATTGATCTTTCAAACCTACAAAAAACTTCTAATACTAATTTCATCCTAAGTGGCACTATTAACGCAATAATCCTTATTTCCACATCAAGCACATGAAATGGTGATATTTCAATTATTGGAAATTATGATTTTGTCCAAACATATACTGATGCCTCAAACTGCGGACAAATTATGTATACTAACACCATTGGTAGTTCATTGAGTCAACCTCTAGATATTGACATATCATTTGTAAATATTAATATTCAAAGTCGAACGTCTGCGGCGATTTATTTTGCTTCTGAAATTACTAACAATATATCTATCTTAGGTTGCAATATTTTTGGATATAGTAACTTTGGTATTTTTGTTAATGCAAATATGAGTGCCAGTTCAACTATGATTGTGTATAATAGCCATTTTTTTACTACATATCAATATAGTTTTTATTTTAATTCTGGGATGATTTTAAGTGGAGAAATTTATTTTAATAATAATACTTTTATTGGATCGAGTGCCACTGGTATTATGTTTTCAAGCACGGATTATCTTTATGGTTCTATTTGGTTTACAAAAAACACCTTCCTTTTTAATTCCGCTGGTGGTTTGTGTATGCATCTTAATATCGCAATGAAAAATAATAGTTCAATTGTGATTGAATCCAATATTTTTTCTTCTTCTTACCAATGTTTTGGTTCTTCAAACCTTGTAGATGGAAGTGAACCTCCTGAAAATGTAAATTTTTCCATGTCAAATAATCATTTTACTTCAGATGGAATAAATTTTTTATTCTATGGAAATTTTTTAAATAGTACTTTTCTTTTCGAAAATAATGAATTCATTTCTAGAAATTCATTAATATATCCGCTTTATTTAAGCCAAATGTTTTTTGAATTCTGTTCCGTTAAAATTCTTAACAATTCTTCATATAACATTGGTAAAATTTCCTATATCTCAGTGCAAATGGCGTCTTTTAAAAATTCTTCAGTAGATATAATAGGAAATTTTTTTCCCGGAGGAATTAACATTAATTCAGGGGCATTGGCCATGCTAGATTCTTTTTTTAATATTGAAAATAATATATTCGCTTCTACAGAAGCTACTGGTAATCTCAGCTTCAATATGGATATTTCAGGATGTTCATTTAAGATTAAAAATAATTTTTTTTCTTTTAATAAAAGTAATGTTGATGCCATTAGATTTTATTCTCCAATAACTGGCACAAATTTAAGTATAGATGGCAATATTATAAATAATCTCAACCCCAACTTAGCAGATGTAGGTGGTGTTGGCTTTTTAGATACTATTGATGAAGATTCAACAATTAGTATTACCAATAACCAAATATCTACAGAAAATACAAGCATTTCTTTTGTTAAAAAATGTGAAGCTGAAATATTTTTTTCAAATAATAGTTTAAATATATGTTCATCATCAACTAGTTCGATTCCGGCAATATCTTTTGGCGATGCAACACAAAATAGTAATATTTTATATGGAATGAATAACCAATTATTTTATTCGTGTCCTCAATCTACTACTTGTACATGATTGGGAGGAGATGGAGCATCTAATGTGTCTTGAGACTCTACCCCCGATTCGCCAACTGAAAGTCAATCTATTGTATACGAAAAGACATCTTCTTTGCCATATGATCTACCCAATTATTTTTTAAAATTTTTTATCACTAACTATTTATTGCCAGAAAGCAAAAACTATGCAAATAATTTGGCCATTATTTTAACCTCATCTTCTATTGCAAGAGGTAGTAATCCTATAAATATTTTTCTATTAAATTCATTGATAATAATATAAGAAGTTTTATTACAATAACAAGTCTAGTTTATTTTAAATTATTGTGTTCAAATATAGCGCTATGTCCGTCTAATCTTTTTTCAACTTTATTTAATATCTTATCAACATTATCCAATCGAGAAATAACTTGAACATTAAATTCTCTTTGTTCTTTCACAAATTCAAGCAATGTTTGTTGAAACTCCAACATCATTTACTGAAATGTAGGTTTGTTGTTTCTTTCACCCCCATTTTCCATTGCCTCCTCCACTTCATCAAAGATATCTCTTTATAAACACAAATTATATGAGATTATTTAATTTTAATTTTAGCACCAGCTTCTTCAAATTTCTTTTTGATTTCATTAGCTTCTTCTAGTTTAATGTCTTCTTTAATAGCTACATTACCTTTTTCTACATTAGTTTTAGCCTCCATTAAACCTAATCCAGTATATTCTCGATAAAGCTTGATAATCCCAATTTTTTGTGCACCAGCA
>JAITPC010000001.1 GCA_031289655.1 Mycoplasmataceae bacterium | reverse complement strand
CATGATTTTGATGCTGGTCTTTCTTTTGTAAGATCTTCTTATTTCTATAAATATAAAGGAAAGACTTATCAAGCTTCAGAATGTATAGATACCGATAAAACATATAAACATTTTAAAGTGACTTATCGCATGGGGTTGATGACGTATCATTATGATGCTGAAAGATTGATAAAAGATTTTGGTTGTAGAAAAGAAGGACAAAATAATACTTATCGTATTGCAATAAATATTGATAATAAATCTGTTGAGCCTTTTTACATTTCAGATTGTATTGCGCAAGAAATTCCAGGAGGGGTTGGTTATGCATCCAATTTTGAACAATGTCCTGGTGCGGCTGGTTATGAGCTACAAAGAGATACTATGGAGTGTCATATTCTAGGAAGATCATACACATTAGATCCTAGTACAGGTCAAAAGACCTACACATCAGGTTGTAGGCGGTGGGTGGGACATTCCATGCAACCAGCTTGTTTGGCAGTAGATGTGGATAAAATGAAATGGGAACATAATGATCAGGATTTTTATTCTCTACCATTTGGACCATATGGATGTAAAGATGAACACCATATGACAGACCAAACTGGTAGAGATCTTGGTCCTAGACCTACATATGGCCAGATATATCACATAACAGAACCTATGGCTATACCTGGAAGGTCCTTCTGGATGTATGTCCTAGAAAATGAGATAATAAAACCAACTGGTAAGATTAAATATCGTGGTTGTAAGGCATTTGATATAGCTAGAAAGTTTAAGAAATTTAGAAGAATAGATAACTCTTATTATGAATTAGCTACTGATGAAATAGTAGAACAAAATGAACGGGATGTTTGTGACTCTATTACAACTGAACGTGAGTTTAAAACTGGATATAAATGTGGTGGTGGAACACCTATAGAAGACACGTTTGGTACGGTTTTAAAAACTACTAGAACTAATAGAGAAAATAAGGCTGTCATAGGTGAAGTATGTAAATTTAAGACCACATATAACGAAAGAAGACAACTCAGTACAGAGCCTAACTTACCAGGATGTTCAGATCCTCATAATCCTGTAGAGCACCAAACCCTTACCGTGCCTCCTTGTCCATTCTAAGGAGGTTATATATGTCTGCAATTGCTACCATCTTGGCCCCTCTTTCTACTTTCTATTCTGATCCTCTGACTATAGAGATGAGATTAGTTAAAGCTGGGATGGTAGTAATTGATCGTCGTGGATGTGGTAAAGTTGAGATCAAAGCTCCTAATCTAACAATTGGTAATATTGAGAATATGTGTCGTGCTCTTGCTAACTTTCAGGGGGTAGCATTTGATCCAGAAACAACACCAAAACTCTCATGTATTATTCCAGAAGCAATGCATAGGTTTGAATGTGCTGTAGGTCCATCAGTACCTTCTGGAGTATCTCTAGCTATTAGGTGTAAACACCCCTTCTCTCCTACTTGGAAACAGATTGGAATAGAAGATACAACAGTTACTTATTTACAAGATATAATTACTACTAGTAAAAATATAATAGTATCTGGTGCTACTAATACTGGAAAGACTACTCTTTTAAATAAGTTATTAGAGTTTCTACCAGATGATCGAAGAGTAGTTGCTGTAGAAGATACTTCAGAACTTTCAATTAGTAGATTCTGGGATGGTGTTGGTTTATTAGCGTCGCGTGAAGCAAATATCCAAAATGGTATGCTTGATTGGCGACAACTCTATGATCATCAAATGAGGATTACTCCTGATCATGTAATCTTTGGTGAGATTAGTACTCAAAATGCATTTGCTGCCCTTGCTGCACTTAATTCAGGTATTACTGGATTTATGTGTACTATTCATGCTTCATCACCTGATCAAGTAATTCAACGTAAATTTGAACAAAATATAGCTTGGACTGGGCAGGTAATGCCTCGTATTGCTGAATTCTTAAGTGAGCTTATTGATGTAATTATTCAAATCAAACGAGAACATGATGGTAGTCGTATTATTTCAGATATTTTTGAACCAAACCATAACAGGTGGATTATTCAAAATAATGTTAATTTTTTAGGTTAAAAAAGTCATGCATCTCGTATTAATTGCACCAATATTGTTAGTTCTTACATTCTTGGTTACATCAAAAATGTTGGATATTTATTATGGATTTAATGCTTTTGATCCTAATCATTGGTCATGGGCAATTCGTTATTCAAGAGTTTATGGAAAGTTTCCTGAGTATCTAGTGGCAGGTTGTTGGGTAGCTAGTCTTTCTTTTTTCTTTCTTTTTATTTTATTACAAATCATTGCAACTAGGCTACAAGCTAGGACTACGTACGGTGGTCGCACTGCTAAAGACCTACATGGATCTGCTAGATGGGCAACAACAAGAGATATTAAGAAGGCTGGTCTATTTAATTCTAGTGGTGTAGTCGTTGGTGGTTGGAGCACTTTTCTTGGTAAAATAAGACCATTAAGGCATGATGGTCCTGAACATATTTTAATCTTTGCGCCAACAAGATCAGGCAAAGGTATATCTGTAGTAATTCCAACTCTATTGTATTGGAAAGAATCTGCTTTAGTATTGGATATTAAAGGCGAAAACTGGATTAAGACTTCTGGTTATCGTTCAAAATTAGGACAACGTATATTAAAGTTTGATCCAGCATCAGTTGCTGGTGGTCTAAGATTTAATCCTTTAGCTGAAGTACGCATAAGTACAGATTATCAAGTAGCAGATGCTCAGAACATTGCAGCTATGATCATTGATCCAGATGGTAAAGGCCTTGCTGACTTTTGGGCTAAATCTGGTTTTTCTTGGTTAACAGCAACAATACTATTTACTCTTTATAAAATAAATAAAGAAGAAGGAAGAGTAGCTAATTTAACTGATGTTGATGAAATTTTAACAGCAAGTGCTGGTGGTGGTATTGAAAGTTTATTATTAGAGATGATAAACTTTGATTCTGGTGATGCTGTTGCAAATGAAGTAATTCATGCAGCTGGTCAAGAGATGACAGATCGAGCAGGACCAGAACGTTCTGGTGTACAATCTAGCTCTAAAGTTGATCTTGCTATATATCGAGATCCTATTGTAGCTAAGAATATTGCAGTTTCAGATTTTAGACTTTGTGATTTAATGGATGCAGATAATCCAGCTTCTCTTTATCTAATTGTTCCTCCTCAAGATATTGATCGTCTACGTCCATTATTACGGGTAATTCTTAATCTTTTTATGCGTAGATTGTTAACAAAAATAGGGACTACTTCTCATAAACACCGTCTCTTATTAATGCTTGATGAATTTACATCTATTGGCAAATTAGAGATCTTCGAACGAAGCTTAGCATTTATGGCAGGTTATGGCTTAAAAGCAGTTTTGATTGTTCAAAATCTTAAGCAATTACAGGGTGTTTATGGCAGAGATAATGCAATTATGGGTAATTGTAATATTAGGGTGGCAACTGCACCTAATGATATTGATACTGCAAATATTCTTTCACAGATGTGTGGTAAAGCTACAGTCATACAAACTAAAAGATCAAGAAGTCGCTCTTCTTCTCAAACCGTAGGTAATATTAGTGAAAACAGCTATGAAGTCGGAGTTGCACTAATAACTCCTGATGAGTGTATGCGTCTTATCGCACCTAAAACATCAAAAAAGAATCCAACATTAGTTATAAAACCAGGTGCAATGTTAACTTTTATATCTGGATATCCTCCAATATTAGGACAACAACCACTTTACTTTTTAGATAAAGATTTACTATCCAGATCGGAGATTTTGCCGATTGGTAACTTAAAATAGGAGTAATAATGATGATTACAGTAGAAATGATTAAAAATTTAAAATGGGATGATTCTACTATAGAAGAGAATCTAGAAATTATTAAACGATACGAAGAAGAGATGGATTTACGTGTTGAAAGTTATTGGGATAATCATCATCCTTCAAAAGATGCACCGGATGATATCAAAGATTGGGATCAAGGTGTATATAATCCTAATAATCTAACTAGCAAACAACTCGAAGAAATATTTGGTAAAGATCATAAAGATCTTGATATTGATGATTATATAAAAGAAACAGTTATGAGGATCTTGAGAATTAAAATCTCTAACGGAGGTGTAAATGGTTAAGACTAATGAACTAGTAATTAATCAGCGAATCAATTGGTCTTCTGTAACAATAAAGGCATTGGAGAATGATATTATGAATATAGTTGAAAAGGGTGCAATAGAAGAATTGTTATTCTCTCCTCCTGGATTAAATAAACCAACGCATCCAGATAAAATGATTTCTGAAGAAGTAATAAATTGGGAGGTTATGTTAAAAAATAAAGAGATAATGATAAGACAAATAGAACGATATGAAGCTGAAATGTTAAGACGAGAAGAATTCTATTTCTTACAAATTGAACACGAAGAAATACCAGATGATACATCAGAGTACCTACAAGATTGGATATTATATCAATCTGCTACTGTTGACGTTCTTAGTGAAGAAGAACTAATTCAATTATTTGGTAAAGATCATAAAGATCTTGATAATGATATCAAAGATAGACTCTTAAGAATTCGAAGAGTTTTTCTTTCATAATATTTTAATATAAAAAGAGGTCATATATCATGATTAGTAAACAACTTTATATTGAAAAAGTATTACCAAAGCTTCCTTCATTTTGGAATGCTGTTGATGATCGTGGTTTAATTTTATCGCCTGATCAACTTGAAAGAGATGGTGTCTGGCACTGCGTTAGTGTTGTTGATGATCACGGCGATAGAAAAAGCGGTGGTTATAAATGTAATGGTTATTATGGTAAACAATTTGTTAATAACTTTAGAGATGGCAAGGGTGTAACTACTTGTGAGCCTAGATTGATTTGGATACCAAAATCATCAAAAATAAGACCATCCGAAATTAAACCTCCTAAAAGTAATAAAGTACTTGCAGATGATCTAGCAATTCTAGCAGCATCAAAAGCCTGTTGGCTATATGGCCAACATGGCCATATAAATCCTACTAGAGAAAATAATACTTATCTTAAATCAAAGGGTATTGATGCTTTTGGTAAGCCTTATCCTAAAGTTGATCAAAATGGAAAATTACTAATTCCAATGCGTATAGTTGGTAATAAAAATATTACTGGTTTACAAATTATTTCAAAAGATAGTGGTAAAAAATTCTTAAGAGGAACTAGAAAGAAAGGGTGTATTTTTTACTCTGGTGAGCTTGGTCAAGAAATAGAGGATCGTCGTACTCGTCCTCTTATAATCTGTGAAGGTTACGCAACTGGTGCGTCCATACACAATGTTACTGGTTGTGATGTTTTAGTTGCATTTGATGCTGGTAACATAAAGCCAGTAGTTGAACTATTAATATCATTATTAAAGAATAATAACATTACTCACTGTGGTATCGTAATAGCTGCAGATAATGATCACGCTAATAAAATTGGAAATGTTGGTATTGATAAAGCAAAAGCTGTTGCTGAGCAATTTGATTTAGTTTGGGTTGCTCCTGAATTTGATCCTAGTGAAACAACAAATACTGACTTTAATGATCTTTGCCAATCAAGAGGGGCAGAAGAACTTAAAAAAGTCTTTTGTCAGTTTGAGTTAAAATGACTACAAAAAGACATAGATCTAAAGTTTCTTTTTCTAAAGAAGAATTAGAACAAGTAAATCTATTGTGTAAAAAATTGCACCTATCACTTAGTGAATTATTACGTCGTCTGGTTCTAGGATATCGTCTTCCTGATGCTAATAATTTTGAGATAGCTAAATGTATTCGGGATTTGCTTATTGTTAATGCTGATCAGGCACGGTTAGGTAATTTGCTTAGATTAACATTAGATAGTTCATCTAATCCTTTGATTGAGCCCTTAGTAACAGATATTAGAGAAAGTCAAAATTATATAAAGAAGATAGTATGTGATTTAAGAGGTCATATATCATGATTAGTAAGCATATTCCATCTAATGGCGACTGCTTTAGAATAGTTAGTGAATATATTCTTCAAGATAATAAAAAAGAAGATGCCTGGTGTGTTAACTGCAATGCTGATGATATGGCGACTGCCATTATAGAAATAGAAGCTACTCAGGAATTAAAACCAGATCTTAAAAATAAAACCTATCATTTAACTGCTAGTTTTCATAATGAAGATAGAAAAAAGCTTTCATTAGAGGTTTTAAAAGATATTGAAAAAGAGATGGCTGCTGCAATTGGATATGAACAACATCAACGTATAGTTGCTACCCATATCGATAAAGATCATTTTCATTTTCACACAGTTATTAACAAGATACATCCAATGACTCTTAAGAATATTTATACTTGGAAGGAGTATTATAAATTACAAAAAGTAATGAGAAAACTAGAAGCTAAATATGATTTTAAATTAGAAACTCCAAGAGATCACACGCTTTCAAGATCTTCACGAGATTTTGAATCTAAAACGTGGGAAGAAAGCTTTGAGAGTTATCTAAAAAAACCAGAGAATCTAGAAGTACTCACTAATATAATGGATACTTCTAAGACACAAACAGAATTAAGAAAAAGATTAGCTGATGAATTAGGGATAGGGATAAAGCGTAGTGGTAATGGTTTATCATTTTATGATCTTAATGATCCAAAAATAACACATAAAATATCAGGGATTGACAAAGACTGGTCTAAAGACAAAGTGGAAGAAAAGTTCCTTGAGCCATGGCCCGAATCTATATTTGAAGGTTATCTAAAAGATAATAAAGAAGAAATTATTGAGTTAGCAAATAGTAGTAAGGGTTTTAAAGAATTAAGAAAAAAATTAGCTGAGAAATTAGGTATAGGACTTCGTCACTGGGGAACTGACTTAGCATTTTATGATCTTAATGATCATAATCCTAAAGGCCCTTTCTTTATTAGAACCAATGATCTCGAAGAATCATTATCAAAAGAATCATTGAAAGAAAAGTATTGTGAAATATTTACAGATACTGCCCTTGAAGAGCACCTTGCAGAGAATCTAGAAGTACTCACTAATATAATGGATACTTCTAAGACATGGCAAGAAATGCACGAAAGATTAGCTAAGATTGGCATAAAAATTCGAAGGTCAGGTGGTGATTTAGCATTTTGTGATCCTCTTAATACTAAAGTAAATTCTAAGATTTATTATATTAATAAAAATTGGTCAAAAAAAGTATTTGAAGAAAAGATATGTAAATATCAAACTTATAAACGACCTAGAAGAAGAACACCCCTATTCTCAAAATATATCAATAGTGCAATATGGTCTGCATTTGTTGATAATAAAAAGATGTGTATTTCTTGGCGTGAGTATTTATTAACAGCTATTGGTTTAGACGCAAAAGGACAGATGATGCTTTCTTTTTACAAAAAGAAGCTAGTTGATCCACTTTTTTCTAAAAAATCAAATTCATATGATAAATCTTTTTAAATGCATGTATTTACACACATGTCTATAAATCTGTGCATAATAATAGCTCTTTGTATATCTTTTTTTGTTCAATATGGTTTAGATATACAACCATGTGTTCTTTGTACTTATCAACGATATGGTTATTTTTTTGCATTAATACTAGCTTATGTAAGTCCTATTCTTTGTAGTATAGTTTTTTTTGTTATAGCAGGTATTGCTGGTTTTCATGTTGGTAGTATATTGAACTTATGGGGAAATGTAGTTGCTTGTGATGTAATAATTAATACTGCTTCTAGTATTGATGTCTTAAAGACCTCGCTTATGGCATCAAACATAACCACCTGTGCCACAGATATTACAAGCTTAATACTTGCCAGTGGAAATGTTCTTTTTGCCACTGGCTTAGGATTATATTCTGTTTCTGGGATTTTGAAAAAGTTCTTTTAGTTTATTGGTATTAGTTTTTTCTATCATTTTCTTCTGTGATCATATTGTTGTCCTGATTTTATTGCTGAATTATGTCTATATATTTTGCTATGTTTTTGGATCTGCTTTGTTATAGTATTTTGATTATGTGATGTATTTACATTACCACGAATTACCCATAACGTTATAGCTAATGGAATTGTTAAAGCAATAAGAATAATTATTAAATTAATATTAACTTTTGGATTAGCAATACGTTCATATTCATCACTTTTGTCTTTATCAATTTTTGATATTATTAAATTACGATCATTAAGATCATAAAATGCTAAGTCAGTTCCCCAGTGACGAAGTCCTATACCTAATTTCTCAGCCAATCCCTTTTTTAATTCTTTAAAATTTTTACTATTGTTTACTAACTCAATAATTTCTTCTTTATTATCTTTTAGATAACTCTCAAAGCTTTCTTTAGATGCAAAATATCGTGAAGATCTTGAAAGCGTGAGGTCTCTTGGGAGTTCTAATTTTCTTGTCATCTTTTATGATTAAATATGCAGTGATTTTGTTGCTTCTATATAGCTTTGATGCATGTGCACTATTCTATCAATAATGTTTATTGTTATGTAATAAAAATATTATCACCAAAAAATAGCTAAGAATATTGCAACTAATGAAATAATTAAAGTAATAACAAGAAGATTTGATGTGGTATTATTAGTTTTTAAATTAGTAATATTTATTTCAACAGGTAGTTCTTTAACAGGTAATTCAAGATTTTTACATTTAGTAGATTCATCTCGTAGTCTAGCCCATTCTTGCATATATTGTGTTAAAATATCAGGTGTGTTTCTTAATAATATAACATTTTCAATGTTATATTGATTATTCCACCCACCGTAATTATAGCTACCTGTTAATAATTCCTTTTCATCAAAAATCATAAATTTGTTATTAAAACTATAAAAATCACCATCATTAGTACCATCACATTGATATTGGTACAATGGAATCTCACTTTCATGTAATTTGTTATAAATGTCGATTTGATATTTCTTTTCTAAATTAATATCACTTCCTATTAAAATACCTATTTGTAAATGTCGTTTTACATTTGCCTCACATAATGCATTTATTATATCTGAATTAAGTGGCATGCTATGGCTAGCAATGTAAATGGATTTTTGTGAAAAATGTATACATTCAAGAATGAGATCTATAGGTGTTTTATGATATTTTTTCTTTGGAAAGAATGCAGCTTCATTCTGTGAGAGTTTTAGTTTTATTGCTCTAGAAGCACTTGTAATAATTTTATCACAATAATTTTCTTCAGTTTTTTTTCCTGGACTTTCTGCCTCTAAAACTTGTCCTAAAAGATCCCTACTACAGCCACCTGATAATATTTCTTTACAAATACTTATATCAGATATGTATGGATTAAAGTTCTCTTTAAATATTTTTCTCTTTTCTTCTAACTTTCCTAAGTATTCTTTTTTAATTTCTTCTACATTCTCATACATCTGATTTTATCTTTTAATTAATATTATTACATGAAATGTTTGAAAGTAATACCAACGAAGAAGAAACATTTTTGATGAGTTGGTACGTATTGCTTGTTATAATTAGCTATATTTACTTTATTACTTACTAAAATATTAGTTATTCTGAAACTATTTGTTCATAACAACAACCATATCATGCTACGTTATTATATAGTATATAGTAAGTTATTAATTTTTAATAATTAGCTTTATTGATTTTGATATTTATATATCAAACATTAAAAACATTTATTATAATTCATTAAGTCTAAAAACTAGTAATGTTATAAATAGGATCTTCTATTTTTAGAGTTGTCATCCTAACAACCTTATACTACAATCTTTTTATCAATTTTACTCAATTTCAAAAATTTCAGTTATTTACCAAAATATTAGTTTTAAAACTAACATAATTTTAGTTCTTAAATTTACTTGTTTTAACCTTTCCATATGCTTAAAACACGTAAATATTGATAAAAATCATTTGTCTTACGTTGAGCACATAGTGCGAATAAGCAGGAGTTTGGCACCGACGTTTTGAAAAAACGTAGTGGGGTCACCAAACCTATCCTGCTATAAAAATTACGTAATACAAATGATAATCTTAAGATTTTTAAGACAAATACGAGAATTCAAGAACTGCTGTTCGTTTGAAGAAATATTTAAGACATAATGATGTAACTAACAAATGAGACACTTGATACAAATATGAGACATCATTCAGATGGCTTTTAGCTCAGCTAAATCAAAAATGGATTGTGACTTCAAAAAATCAAATTTTTCTTGATTTAAAATAACCTATTCCAAATATATACCCTTTTAATAAAAACTGTAATTAGGTGAATAAATTATGTTTCCTAGATCTTCTAAAGTTGCAATTTATGCTCGTTACTCTTCTGATATACAAAATCCATTATCATTAAAGGATCAGATTGATCTCTTAAAAAAAATATTACACGATAATAATAATTTATTAGAACCTATGATCTTTTCAGATGCTGCGATTTCTGGTGCTGTTATTGATCGTCCTGGTCTTTCTAAAATGTTAGAAGCAGTAAAAAGTCATCAAATAGATTTAGTTATTGCAGAGGGTCTAGATCGTATTTCTCGATCATTCAAAGATATGGCGTATATCTTTGAATTATTTGTTTATAACAAAGCAAATTTATGGACTATTCATGAAGGTAATATTGCCGAAATTCATATTGCATTTAAAGGAACAATGAACGCTCTATTTTTAAAGGATTTAAAAGATAAAGTTAAGCGAGGACAAAAGGCACATGCGGAAGCCGGATTAGCAACTTCTGTACCACCATATGGATATAGAATAGTAAGAGGTAAGGTTGATGAAAAAAATCGCAATATAGCTGGATTGCGTGAAATTGATCCAGAACAATCGGAAATCGTTAAGCGTATTTTTACAGAATATGTAAATGGTCGTAGTTTGTGTGATATTTATTCAGATTTAAATAATGATGGTATTCCAGCTCCTAGAGGTGGATTATGGACTCGAGGATGTTTTATTAGACGCGGAAGTTTAGGAGTCGGTGGTGTTCTTCTTGAAGAGCAATATTTAGGTAAATTATTTTATAATCGCACAACAACAACTTGGAACCCCCTGATTAACAAAAAAGAAACAAATCCATTACCTAGATCAAAATGGACGATAGCAGAAAAACCAGAATTACGAATTATTGATGATGATCTTTGGTATCGAGTTCAAAAAGAGATCGTATTTCGTAAAATTAAAAGGGATACAACTACAAAAGGACCTCATTTTCCTTTAAATAAATTGCCGTTAACTGATTGGGTTAAATGTGGTTTATGTGGTGGCCCAAAGTGTGTTGATGAAAAACATAGATATAGATGTTCAAGATGGCGACGTGATTATCGAAGCGCTGTTAGACAATGTTCTAATTCAATAGGAACACAAGATGAAATCATTTTTAATGCTGTGTTTGCAACAATAAGAGAAAATATTCATAAATCGAAAGACTTAAGATCTCAAATCTTCATGACTCTTATTAAAAACTATAATGACTTTTTAAATTTAAATAATAAGGTTTTTTATTTAAAAGAAAAAATAGCAAGATTAATTAATCTTGCAGAAAATGGTGTTGGTGGTCCTATTGTAATTGAAAGAATTAAATGTCTTCAAAATAGATTAGAAATAATCAATTCTAAATTAAGAAGCATTTGCGTCAAAAATATACCAACTGAAGAAGAAATTAAAAAAGAATTTTTAAATTCTGTTGGTAAGATTAGAGTATCAAAAGATACTCAAAAACTCCGTGGATTATTTAAGCTCGTACTTGAAAAAGTAGTATTAACTCCAACAGGAAACATCAATAAAGACGAACAGATAGAGGTTTTTCTTAAAGAGAAATGGTTTTCTCAGGTCTGGTCATCTTTACATGATTCAAATCAATTATTTACTTAATTTCAATTATAAATATTTCATTTCTAACAGTAATTATTTTAACTATTTTGAAGTAATAACTATAAGTAAAATTTACTTATAGTTATTACTTATATAAAGTATTATAACTCATTGATTTAATTGACTTATTTTTATTTAAACAAATGTATTTTATAGATAAATCTAAAACTAAATCCACTATCTATTAGTAATTCTCTAATTTATTATCTACTTCAACTCAATTAAAAATAAAAAACAATAATAATTACATATAGTTAGAAAGTTTTTATTAGATTTTTAAATTAAGTTAAAACTTACTTCATTTATTATAAATCATTCACTAAAAAATGTGCAAATACGCACTCTTGCTTAATAAGAGACAAATATTGCTGTTTTTACAAAACTCAAATATCAAAAGCTGTATGAGTTTATGAATAATCTTGAAATTTGAATGTTAGATATTTTGTATTTAAAATCAAAAAGAACGCACCTTATCATTTTGTTACAAATCATTTCTTGTTACATATTGAATATGCTTTAAAGAGTCTTTTTAAGACCATAGAAGCCTTATTGTCATATCATTGTGTGTTTTGCTACTCATCAAATAGGTTTGTGTTTCTTTGTGTCATTTAAACGACAAAAAAACAACTAATCAAAATCACAAATTCAAATATCACAAAATACGTCTTAAATGCATCATAGAAGCGTTTAATTATTTTTTATAGGGAATTACCTATCTAAACTACTTAATGCCACTGTAGAACGCTTTAAACATGTATTAATCGCTATATCAATCATTTATTTTCCTACTACAGATAACAAATTAAAAAAATGATGTCTAAGTATCAAAGTTTCTAAAACAGATCTAAAAATATCACGATTTTTCATCAAAAAGTGATTTTTATCAAAAAAGTTAGGTTTGTGTTTCTTTCTTTTTTCTTTAGTTAATTTCTTTTATTCTTTCTACTACTACTACTAAAAGAAATATATTTTTATTATAAGAAAGAGTGTGTACTTCTCTTACTGTACGGCGCACATGCGCGTTACCTACTTAACACGCTCGCGGGATAAAAGCTTACCTGCTCGCGAGCGTGTTATTATATATCCATTTTTATATAAATAATGATTAAATTATGACTAATTTGCGTACGCAAATGCGTACGCACTTTGATGATTTCTTTTTAAAAAGTCAATTAAATCAATGAGTTATAGTATTATATTAGAAATATACATTAATAAATGTTGTTAATATATTGAAATTACACGACTTTTTAATAAAAAAAATATAAATAAATGTTAATTTAAAGATTAAAAAATTAAATTTTTATATGAAAAAGAAGTGATTTTTGTGAATTAACAAAGTTATCCACAGGGCATGTTAATTTCTGTGGATAAACCTGTGGAAAACCTGTGGATAACTTTGTTAATTATTATTAATTAAGGCTTCTAGAGCAAGTTTATCCTGTGGATAACTTTATTGTGGATAAATATCTTTTTTGATATATAAATATGTGAAGTATATTTTACGAATGAAGATAATAAAAAAGGGGGCTGTTAGCTTATAACTAACAGCCCCCTTGTTAGAATTTTGTTTAATTTTATTTTTATCAGAATTTAAATTTCTTTTGTTCTCGATATTCCAAATCTTTGAGTTTTTTTATAGCTATTGGGTTTTTTATTATTTTCATCATTAAGCTAGCAGATAAGCAACATTTACCAAGTTTAGCTCTTTTTATAACACCCTTTAAGTAAGAATCTGGATCAGAATTTTGATTAGTATTCATATCATATATCAAACGCTCTAAAAGAAGTATCCAAAGAGCTGCACCATATTCAGTTAGATAGATTTTTGCGTCTATCCAAGTATTATCTTGAATTCCAAGATAATTTCTAACAACATTAGATCTTTCTATTAGAAATGAATGAGATTTCAATTTATTATCATGAAAAAGGGAACCTCTTATATTACTAAAATATCTTGGTGATGCGGCAAGCACCGCCCACTTTGGATTTATCATTAATATTTGTAATTTCATTCTATCTTGATTAATTGAATCTATTATCTTTGATCTTTTATTAGATTCATTAGTAAATATTTCATCAAGATCTTCGTTTGTTTCTCCTAGTATTAATTC
>JAITPC010000040.1 GCA_031289655.1 Mycoplasmataceae bacterium | reverse complement strand
TTTGATCAAAACGATTACTCCATCGATATTCCATTGAATGAATTACCTGAATTAATTCATTTTGATGGTCAAAGTTATAATAGTGATGTTTTACCAAATCGTAGCATTTATTTAAGACTATTTAGTTTAGACGGTTACGGTCTATTTAAATATGATTTAGTTGTAGAAAATAATCAGACAAAAGATTTAAACGACATAAATGATAGACGATATCACACACAAATATTTGATGGACAAATAACGCCAGAAAACTTAGAACAGGCATTGATGAGTTTAACCGAAGCAATTGCTGAAAATTTTGGTAACGTGTTACCAGATTTTAATAGCTTAATAGAATACAGAGACGATTTAAATAGTTATGCTATTGCTCAAACTGTTGTAATTACTATAGGAATAGCTGCAGCGGTTGTGTCGCTTATTGCCTATGCAGCAACATGGGGGACATATGCTCCATTTTTAATTGAAGCAGGACTCACATTGGTATATATTGGACTAAGCGTGGCTCAATTATGTGTGGCGTGGGATGATTATTATAAAGTACGAGATGCGATATATGAATATGACATAATTGCTAACACAGTAGATTATAAAAATGTTCAGAATTATATAAGCGATTTGGAATATGGCGAGTGAACCACTCTTCTAGATGCGTTGAGCGCATTGGTATTGGTCGCTTTTACAATAATTGAGAAATTAACTCCATTTTTCCTAGATCAAAAATTTGTTAAAGTTAGAGAACTTAATAAACCAAAGTGAGTCACACCAATTAGCACTATAGCTATGATTATTTCTTTTGCGAGTGCCGCGGTATCAATTGCTTTGGATATGTTGTATTCAATTGCTTTGGATATGTTGTATAGTATTTG
Source organism: Mycoplasmataceae bacterium (assembly GCA_031289655.1). Classification (GTDB taxonomy): domain Bacteria; phylum Bacillota_I; class Bacilli_A; order Mycoplasmatales; family Mycoplasmoidaceae; genus Malacoplasma_A. The sequence goes on along the minus strand of JAITPC010000040.1, from coordinate 2,368 downwards.
ACTTAGAAATGATTATGAAAAAATTCGGGAACTTAAGGAGGAATTGGGAAATATATGGGAACAGATGCTTATATAAATTTTATTAAACGAACTATTATATCTTTTTTAGCATATTTTTTGCTTTTAACATTAACTACTGTTTTATGGTGTTTGATATATTTATTTTTAGCTAAAAAAGTGTGACATTGATGAATGATATCTACAACATGCATTTTATCGTTGATAGTTTTATTATTTGTGGTGGATTGGATACTTTCATTAATAGCTATTATAAAATTTAAAACCAATGAAAAACTTTTTAAAAAAAATAAAATTGATGAAAAAGAAGTATATATAAGATTTTGGCAAACTAGAAAAATGCTTTATTCCGTGAACACACTGTTTTCTCAATACAGAAAAAATGGACAAAATATTGATATGTGAGCTGATGTAGTTTTTATAAATGGAAAAATTCAAGAAACAAATAATGAAACACTTATTTCCAATTTTAATAAAGAAAATGCAGAAATAAATTATAAAGCCACGATGAGTTCTAATAAATATAGAAGGTTTATAAGAAATAACATAATAATAATTTTAATAGCTTCGCTCATATCTACTTTACTAATGGCTAGTTGGCTTTTAATATATTTTCTTATTTGATACAGGAAAGGTTGAAATTGAGATGCTGCTCTAACATATATAACAGTTATTTGTTCAATTGTGTTTGTATATACCACTGTCGTATGAATTACTTCATTAATAGCTGTTATAAAATTTAAAAACAATGAAAGAGAACATGAAGATGGGAAGATTAGTACCTGCGAGGCCAATAAAAGATTTGCTAAATTACGAAAAATAGTTAATTTTGTAAGTTACTTTTACAATATATTTTGGTGAATATCAGATGAAAATGGTTGGCCGACATAGAGTCTGAAAAATTAAAAAACGAATTCGTAATTTTTCTTATAGCGTTCATCAAAGTTTATTTTTGAAAGATCATCCGCTGTTTTTAGTATAGTCTGGTTTAAGAACTACACGATTATTTTCAACTAAAAATCCTGGGAAGTTTTTACTAATTAGTGGCATTGTAATCGTAATTATAATGTGATTAAGTATGTTAAAATAATAATGAGAGAGTGATAATATGGCAAAAAGTACAAAAATAGCTATAAAACTAATGAAATTTATGGCGCCAATTTTAATTGGATGTGGAGTAGCGTCATCTATTGTGAATTGTGGAAGTGCTGATGATGAGGATACAAATCCCGTTAAAGTTCCAGATGTAAATGATTTGGATAAAGATGAATATACCGATGAAGAAATTGATGCCTTTCAAAACACTTTGAAAAAAGCATTGAAAAGACGAGATGGTTCTTTGCCAGCTGAAATCTTGACAGCAATTGATTCTATTAATGACAACGAAGCAATAACTTCCAAGCAAAAATATGCTCAAACCTATCAATTAGGACTTGATAACGGACTAAAACTTGTTGATACGAGTATTGTTACCCAATACAATGCTTATTTTAGTGCGACAATGCATAATGAAATAGTTGGCTTAGACCTCACTAAAGAGCAGAAAGTTGAAGCCTTAAAAAATGCACAAGCAAGTTTTGATAAGTATGAAAGTAATTTAACTGAAAATGCCCTTACGATCCAAGACATATATTTAGAGACTGAAGACTTTATTAGCAATCTTAATATAGATGAGTCTATAAAAGAACAAAACATCTTTGATTTGGAATTTAGTAATTGATTTAATGACCATGTAATTGAATCCAATAATAGTGTTTATTTTGAAGATTTCTTTACTTCACTAATAGGAAATCCTGATGAATTTTCTATTGAAAATACTGAAGCCCTAAAACAAATTTTAGTGGTTGATGATGATTCTCCATTATCTACGGATACTATAAATAACGATAGTATATTGCTGTCACGCATAATTAATATTAATTATGATGATCACTCTTTTGAAGTTTGCTTTAGACTAGAGTCTAAACCGACTGAAAGTTTTAATCTACATTCCAACACCACTACCAAACTCATGTCTAGTGTTGATGAAGATAACTTGGAAGGCATTACTTTTAATTTATATCCAGCACCTCTTGATGATAAAGTTTCAAATGAAAGTTCATTCAATAGTTTAAATTGAGAACTTAATAGTGAATTTAGCTATGATTATTTGGTAAGCAATTATTCCGACAAAGTTTATATGCCACAGAGTGGATCATTTATTAGTAATGGTGGTTCTATTTCTGGTGACATTTCTTACAATACGGAAATATACAATTGAACAAAAACAGATTTAACCCATTCTTATATGTATCTTGATAGCATAACATATGAATTTGACATAACACCTACTTTTTTTACTAATTTAAAT
>JAITPC010000027.1 GCA_031289655.1 Mycoplasmataceae bacterium | reverse complement strand
AAGATTAGATGAACATGATAAAATATTTAAACATAATAATTTGAAATAAGTACTTTTTAAATCTTATTTTCTTCTAATTCTAATCCAATATTTAATAGCTCTTGATCCTTAAAATGTTTAGTGTTAAGATTGACTCCAAAATTTAATGCTTTATCCTTATAAATTGGAAGAGTTAAACTAGGAGTACCAGCAAAATTGGCTAATTGCAATAAATCAGGTACTAATCAATTTTTATGATCACTTAATTTATTAGATTCTATGTCTTTAACTAATGGTGCAAACATTGAATGACTTGGGATCAATAAACAATCACAATCATCCATTAACTTATTTCACAGATCTTTTAGTACAGTTCTTACTTTTTTAGCTTTTAAATACATTTTCTCATAATTTTCTTCATTTAAAAAATAAGCGCCAATAACATTTTTTTCTTTAACTTTATCACCTAATAATTTTCTGGCATTAGTAGCAATTTCATTAAATTCATGACCACCATTGTATTTTCCAAATGGTATAGAAGTGAAATTACTATGGCAACTACATGCTTCAGTATAAGAAATAATCATATAAATAGCACTAATACTTTCTCATAGTCTTAAATCGATAGTTTTATATATTATTTCATATTTTTCACTTATTTTTTTAACATAATCTAAATAAATATCTTTAACCTCTTTGTTTAAGTATTGATCAATATCTTTAATTAACGTAAATTTAATTTTAGATTTAGGTTTTAAACAATCATAGAATTTATTATTTATTTTTTGACTTGTTCCATCTTTTTCGTCATAACCGCTAATTGTTTGTAACACAATAGCGATATCAGCGATTGTTTTGGCTAATACACCAACGGTATCTAAACTCGGAGCATACGGAATTACACCATAACGACTAATGATACCATAACTTGGTTTGAACCCAACTAAACCCATATAGCTAGCAGGTGTTCTAATTGAATCTGCTGTATCTGTTCCAACGGAAAAGGGAACAATATCTAGTGCAACTTGAACAGCACTACCACTACTACTCCCACCAACTATTCTATTTTTATCAAAAGGATTAACAACTTTACCATAGCCACTAGTTAGCCCTGTTCCACCCATGCCTAATTCATCACAATTAGTTTTAGATATTAGTATAGCTCCACCATCTATTAGTTTATCATAAATAGTGGCATTAAAAGTAGGAACATAGTTCTCTAATATTTTGCTGCCTCCCGTTGTTTGGATATCTTTGGTACTAATCATATCTTTTAATGAATAAGGAATATTATTTAACAAAGATTTAGGATTTGGTTTGCTATTTAGATTTAAGATAGTAGTAACTGAAGAATTTAGTATTTTATTAGAATTTAATAAATTTAATGATTTTTTTGCATTAAAATTATTTGATTTGATTTGATGCTTCATTGATAAAATTATATTTTTTTATTAATGATAAAATAATTTTTACTTTATTGCATCGCAAAACTATCTCTTTAAATTATTTTTAATAGCAATTTCATTAAGTGTATCAATATTATTTTGAATTGTCTTTAGTGGTGTATATAGAACCTCTAGATTTCTTGGTATTTTTCTTAATTGGCATCAAGCTAACAATTAATTCATTACAAGAATGGATGGATCTTGTTTATTCTTGATAATCACTAATTTATTAGAACCCATATTGCCTAACTATTAAAATTTATTCTTTTAAATTATTTTTAATTACAAGATTATTTATACGTTCATCAAGAATATCTAGACGTTTAACAACTTGTAGAGTTAAACTATAAACATCAGAAATTGTTACCTTATTTTTTTTATTTGTTTTGTGAATAGGATTTTTACCATTAGTTCTTTTAATCTTTTCTGCTTCAACAATATAGTTGTCTTTATCAATTCGCTTAATCATTCTTACTTTATATTCATTCATATTATATGCAACTAAATTTATTGTTTTGTAACAACTCTATTCCTTGTTCTGTTATTTCTCTTCCTTTATTGCCCTTATTTATTAAGTGCTTATTTAACAAAAATGGTTCAATTTTGTTTTCTACTGTTTCAATATCTATATTTATGATGTCACTAATGGTTTTTAATCCAATTGGTCGTTTGGCTTCACGCAAAACTTTTAAGTAATATCTGTCGTCCTCAGTTAATCCATCATATATTTTCATTCTTGTTAATATTTCGTTTACATGAATATTTTTATCATGGATTTTAAAATCATGCACTCTTTTAAGAATCTTTATGGCGTTTCTAGGAATATTCTTTGAATTATTAGCAATAATTGCAAATTCATCATTTTTAAGATTTAAGTTTATTTTCTTGCACACTTGTTTTAGAATTTCAATTAATGTTCTAGTATCATATTCTTTCAAATCAATAATAATGCCAAATCTTTCTTCCAGAGCTAATGGGATCCTACCAAATTTAGTCGTAGCTCCGATCAAAGTAAATTTTGGTAGTTTTAATCTAGTAACCTTTGTATTAAAGTCTTTTCCTAATGGAATATCTAATGCAAAATCTTCCAATGCGGTAAATAATAATTCCATAGCAGATTGACTAACAGCATGTATTTCGTCAATAAAAATAATATCGCCATCATTAATGCTTAATAAAATGTTGATAATATCGATATTTTTGTACAATGTTCCTCCTTGGAGGATTTTGATATTTTTGTGCATTTCATTGGCAATAATCATTGCCAATGTTGTTTTCCCCGTGCCGGGTAAGCCATAAATTAAACAATGATCTAAACTTTTATTTTGCTTGACCGCTGAATTGATATAAATTAATAAATTCTCTTTAATATCTGTTTTGCCAATAAATTCATTTAATGTTTGTGGACGCAAATTATTTATCATGTAAGTTAATCAAGCCTTTCCAGTTGGTTTGTTTCATATATAAAATTGATGTCAATTTCAATTAATGTTTGTTCCAACCTCTTGCATCTCACTATTTCACCGCCAATTTTAATTTTTTTAGATTTCTCAATCAGGGAAGCAATGTTTTCTTCCGACATTATTGTTTTTCTACTTTTTCCGTCGCGAACATAAATAATTGTATTTGAAGTAATGTCGTTTTTTAATGTTTCTGTTAAAATTTCTTTTAAATCAACATCTCTATATATAAAAACTTTTTTATTACCATTTTCGAAGAATTCACAATCTAAAAATATGAGTTGTTCTTTTATTTTATTTTTCTTATTCTTTATTGGATTTGACATGAGTTAGACGCAATAATTTTAATGGCATCTGAAATCAAATCAGATAAATCTTTCTTATTAAAATCAACATGATTAACAGCTTTTTCAATGTCTTTACCACTATAACCCAATGTTTTTAATGCTTTGGCCAACTCATCTGTAAAATTATTATTATTCCTTACATAAGATTCATCTAATTCTAGTTCGTCAACAATGTTACGAGCAATTTTAGAAGTGATATTTTTAAAATTAGCTAAACCATCTTCATCTTTATTCGCTATTAATTCTTTCAATTTACTTACATCATTATTGCAAATACCAATAGCAGTTTTACAGCCAATCCCATTAACACTTAGTAATTTTAAAAAGAATTCCTTTTCTTCATATTCATTAAAACCAAACAATTCTTCACTAATCTTATTCTTATTATTTAATATCAAACTTTTATATAAGTAAATCTTTTTTACTTTACCAACTTCATATTCATCTAATTTAGAAACCATTATGTTGTAGCCGAAATAATTATTTTCTAACGTTATTGATCTTTTGTTAACCGATATTATTTTTCCAACAATGTAACTAACCATCTATAATAGTATGTGCAAAAAAGTGTTAAGTGACTAACTTTTTTTAGATTTTCCTACCAAAATTATTAAAAATATGATGGTAAAATGCAAAAATATTTTTATAAAAATTAAACAAAAAATACAAATTCTGAGATATTTTTTTCAAAAATGTTGTTGTTATTTTAAACAAAGATATCACTATGATAGATAAAAAAAGAATCAATAAAAGATGTCAAAGTTGAATGTATTATTATTGGTAATAAAATTTATAAGAAGAATTAATTAAGTATAATGGAGATATTATCTAATGCATAAGAAGGCATAAATCATTCATGATCATTTGTTCAAGATGCACTAATACCATGGTCTTGTTCAATGTAATATCATTGGTCATTTTTTGAAGAAAAATTAGGAACATGAAATTGTCCAACTTCGTCCTTGTATCCATATCCATAAAATTCCTCATCATTATTTCATTTTGTTCCATATCCTTTAACGAAGCAATTAGCTTCTTTGCTTGGATCTAATTGAGGAGCATAATATCAATATATGTTATTACGTATTCCAGGAAAATAATCATTAGGTTCAATTGGAAAATTATGATAAGAATATACTGCTCAATTTAATGAGACATCCTGGAAATGAAAATGGTATGATTTAATTCAATATCCATGTGGATCCGAAAAAGTTCCATAATTCGCATAAGTAGTAGTATTTGTATCAGTTGTTTGTCAATATACATACATCGGTCTATCATACTCTAAATATGAATCAAAAGTATATAAATACTTACCATTTTGCACGTGGTAACTTATTGTACATTTCATTTTTCAATATAAGGAACCATTGTTTAAGTATCAATTATCAACATCATAATCGCCTCCCAAAGTATCCAAATCAGGACAGAATAAACAACCTTTTTCACGGAAATGTCACATTTGCCCAACAGCATCATACATTTGTCCAATAACAAAGTCTCTTGCAACGATGGCTGGGGATTTTTCATATCGATCTCCAATTGCTTTTAATTCGTTTTGAGTTCCTAAACTGATTTGTGAATCATAAAGTTGTTTTCCAATTTTTGAATAAGGTGTGCTACTATCAACATTAAAAGAAAAAGTAGCGGAAGTGCACGAAGTGAATGCTAACGTTGATAATAAAGTTGTTGCAATTGTTATGCCAAATATACTTGTTAATAACAAATTTTTAATTTTCATTAATTAGATTATAGTATTTTTAAAATATCTGAATTGATGGGATTATATTTTTCCTTCTTTTTTTAGACATAATGAAGAAGAAAAATCACCATAATTATTGAATTCTTTTTTATGTCAGGCATATTTTGAATATATTTCCAAAATAATATATGCAAGCAATGTTGATAACAATGGGAAAATACAAAAAAAGAAAAATGATGGCACTTTAAATAAATAAAGATAGATAGATTCCTGTGTTTTCAAACAATCAGGAAATAGAAAGTAATATGCAATTATAGAAAACAATACTATAAAAATACTGCCAATTAAATATGGCAATATTTTTTTTAATATTTTATTATTATTATTATTTATTTTTTTTGTGACAATAAATTTGGGTTTAGTTTTCATGATAAAGGATGTTATTCAACATTTAGTAATTACTAAAAAACACCCTGCTAAAAGCATTGGGAACAGTAACGCAAACATCAAAAAATGTAATGATTTTTTAAAGCCTTGTTGTTTTCACGAAATAAAAAAAGACACTAATGAAATCAATATAGGAAAAATAATTGTGATAGAAAAAGGAATATATAAAAAAATATTCACTGTTGAATTAGAAAAAAAACAAAAAACCGGATAAATAAATAATGTTATTCACACATAGGGGATTCTTAGAACACCCGAAGTTCCTGATATGAACAAATTGATTTTTGAAATTAAATCTAATGTTTTATATTTTGCTGTATTATAAAAATTACTTTTACGCATCTCATAAAAACCTTTTTCCCAACGGAACATTCGATACACATAAGTGTGAAAATCAAATGGATCTAATTGTTGGGAAAGAACAATATTTGAGAACATAGTTTCTCATCCTAGTTTTACTAATGACAACGAAACTGCCCCATCCTCACTTAAAAAATCTGGTCAATATCCCAATTCCTTCAATGCATTTTTCCTATATGTTGTTCCAGCACCAGGCATAATTCGTGAATAATATTGAGTTTGAAAAAAACCTGGGACTGATACAATTTCTTCAAAACTAGAACATAAATTTTGAAACATTGATTTATTTAAAATACCACAGCTGCACGGTGTCAATACTCCTAATTTAGGATTAGCATAAAAAAATGGTAAATTTTTTTCTACGTGTTGTGGATTCAAAATATCTCCTGAATCCACATGAACCATAAACTCTCATTCATCAATTGTTTTGTTGATAAAATTTGAAAATGCTGCAGCCAATCCACAATTATATTTTTGTCCATTTACAATTTTATTATGTCCCCTAATAACAACAACATTGTATTTGTTGGCAAATAAATCAATTTCATGTTTTATTTTTTCATCAGTTGAATCATCTAAAATATAGTACTTAGTATTTTGATATGTTTGACTAAAAGTAATTCGAGCGGAGTCAAATAAAAAATCATTATAAATTGGAATCACCACAGCAACAATAGGATTGTCGTTGACATTTATTCTAGAGGCAATTTCTATTAATTTTCTTTTGTATTTATTATAAAAACATAATCCTAAAATAGAATCAATGAAATTTCAAACAGCGTAAGGAAGTAAACAAAATGAAAACATAAGGCATACTATATTAGTAATGAAAACATACGGGGGGGTCTTTTGGTATATTGCAAAGAATCAATAAGTAGAACATGCCACTATTACTATAGAAGTTAATGCAACAAAAAATATTATTCACCATTTATTTTTTTTCGCAAAAAAAATATTTTGAGTATTCATACTATAAATTATATATATATATATATATATATATATTGCTTTGGTGGAGGTTGTAGGACTCGAACCTACGACCAACCGATTATGAGTCGGGGGCTCTAACCAACTGAGCTAAACCTCCATATTATAAATTATAAACTATAAGAAATAATAACTTGTTCAATTTTATTGCGTTTTCTTTTCGTGGCAGCAAAAACTTTTTAATTCAATCAATAATAAACTTGAAGTTAACGAAACTAATAAAATATCTACACCATTCATTACTGAATCTAAATTACCTCAGAAATCATTACTAGCATGGCCATTATTGGCATAATCATGAGTATCATTTACTAATCAAATAACTTCAATAATGAATATCATAATCACAAACACTAATTTGGTACAACAAATTGGACATTTATTCTTCTTGAATTTAAATAAATATGCAAAAAATAATCCTAATGAACCGATCACACTTAAAATAGATATAACCATTCAGGCAAGATATACATTGGCTGTTTCGGGAAAAGCAGGCGAAATGAGTCCAGCTACGCTAGAAGCAAATAATACAATGGTTCATAGTAAAATTATTATTTTATTTTTACAACATTGTTCGTTTTTTTTATTTATAGAATGTGCCATATTACCAATATTATATACTTTAATGAAACACATACTCTAAAAGTCTCTAATTTCACCCTAACCTGCCAAAGCATATAATTAAACTATGATAAAGGCAATTATATTTGATTTTGGCGGAACAATTGTTAATACTGATAAAGTTCCACAAGAACAAAGTAAAATTTCAGGAAAAGCCTTGCTAGATTATTTTAAAAATCATGGGATAGATTTAAAATTAACTCCTGAACAAGTTTATACAAAATACAAAGAAGGCGGAAAGCTAATGAAAAAGGATTCAAAAACTCATGGATATTATGATTTACACCCATATGATCTTTTAACAAAATGAGTATTTCCTAAGGAACTTAAAAATGCCAACCAAAAATTAGTTAAATGTATTGCTAACAATGCGCTTAATGTTCTTAAACATAAAGGGCCAAGTGTGCTAAGACCTAATGGCGTTGAGACAATCAAAAAACTTAGCCAAATGGGAATAAAATTAGGAATTATTTCTAATACAGATAGCATGAATTTTGTTAATAAAAGGTTATTTAACTTTGGTTTATTAAAATACTTTGACCAAAATTGTATTTTTTTATCTGCTTTGAGCGGATTAAGAAAACCTGATCCTGTCTTATTTAAGGCAGCATGTACTGATATTGGTGTCAAATTAAGTGAAGCTTGCTATGTGGGCGATACAATTGATAAAGATGTTGAAGGAGCTAGAAAAGCTGGATATAAATTACAAATTAGAATTATCGCCAATAATGATAGCGTTGGCCAGGGAAAAGAAGCAAAATATGTTATCAAGAATCTTAAAGAAATTGTTGATATTATTAAAAGAGAGAATAAAAAATAATAATTATTTTCTAATATTGCTTAATAATATCCCGCACGCAACACTAACGTTAAGTGATTGTGTTTTACCACACATTGGGATTTTAATTAAAAAATCTGACTTATCAATTAAGTTTTTGCTAACCCCATTTTCTTCGCTGCCAATTACCAATACAGATTTGCTATCGTAATCAATCTTTTGGTAATTTTTTGATTTTTCATTTAAAACACTAGAATAGATTCAAAAACCACTCTCTTTCAATTTATCTAATGTTTGAGATAAGTTAATCACTTTAATTAAATTTAAATTATTGATTGCACCCTGTGAAGTTTTAATAACAAATTCATCAATTTGTGCTTGGTTATCTTTTTTATAAATAACGCAATCTATGCCAAATGCTTCACAACTTCTTAAAATTGAACCAAAGTTTCTTGGATCTAATATTGAATCTAATATTACAATAAGAGAATTATCAGCATGTACTTTTAAATATTCATCAATTGTTTTGAATATTTGTTTATTTTTACTATAGGCAATAATTCCTTGATGATTTAATGCTTTATCTAATTCAACAAATTTTTTTGGATTGAATGAGTATTTAATATTTTTTTGCTTGAGCATTTCAATTATTTGTCTGTTATTGTTCAATAAGTCTACTTTTTCAATACTATCAATATTGTCTAGTAAAGCTTTTTTTCCATATAATTCCATGGTTAATTATTTTCGTCTTTCATGTGGGGAAATAACAATACATTTCTTAAGCTATCATTCTCTGTAAATAACATGCAAAATCGATCAAAACCAATGCCCAATCCACCAGTCGGAGGCATACCATATTCCATTGCTTTAATAAAATCCATATCAATTTCATTGGCTCAAGCTTCTTGATTTCCATTTGCTTTTTCTTTCATTTGATCTTCAAATCTTTGCAGCTGATCGATGGGATCATTTAATTCGCTATATGCATTAGCAAATTCTTTTTGTCCAACAAATAGTTCAAATCTATCAGTAAATTCAGGATCAATAGGATTCCTCTTCGTCAATGGACTAACAGCGGCTGGATATGTATGAACAAAAGTTGGTTGAATACATTTTTCTTCTCCATACTTTTCAAAAAAACTATTAATAATATGACCTAATGTTTTTTGGTGATCTTGCAATTCAATATGATGTTTCTTTGCCAAAGAAAAAGCTTCATCATAATTTTTGACGGTGGCAAAATCAACCCCACAAGCTTCTTTGATAATATCAACCATGCTCACCCTTCTAAAAGGTTTAGTAATATCAATCTTAAAACCTCTAAAATTTAGAATAGTTTTATTTAATTCTTTCGCTGTAATTTTAAATATTTCTTCCGTAATATTCATAATTTCCTGTAACGAAACATATGCTCAATATAATTCAAACCCTGTAAATTCAGGATTATGAGTTGCATCCATACCTTCATTTCTAAAATTTCTACTAAATTCATAAATTTTTTCAAATCCACCAACGATCAATTTTTTTAATGGAAGCTCTGGGGCAATTCGTAAAAAATATTGACGATCTAAAGCATTATGGCGAGTTACAAATGGCATAGCAGCGGCTCCACCATAGATTGGCTGAAGTACAGGCGTATCCACTTCCAAAAAATCCTTTTCATCCAAAAATTTTCTTCAAATACTTGAAATCTTGCTTCTAGTAACAAAGGTGCTCATA
>JAITPC010000007.1 GCA_031289655.1 Mycoplasmataceae bacterium | reverse complement strand
AAGAATTAGCATTTCTCGCATAATTAAGACTAAAAATTCATTTTCTAATATAGATTATTATTTTTAAAATAAATGAGTATCCCTAAACATCATACGTTGTCTTGTACTAAAGGGTTTTTAGCACAAGCTGATGTAAAATATAGTTCTCCAACAGTTACACAATCCGTGAATGTTGTGGTAGAACAACCAAAAGAAAGAGATATTGGTGCAAAATATGGTGATGATGTTCATGTGTATGAATCACCACCAAGTGAAGAAAATCAACCATATGAGAATTTAATTAAAAGAGATGCAGAATTAGATTTAGAAAAATTAATTCACGAAAAAGATAATATTGTTAGAGCATTATCTTTAATTATAGATATTATGCAAAATAATCCTCTCAAATTGAATTCTCTAATAATTCCATCCTCAGACACACTAATTGAATTAATAAAACTTTTAGTTGATGCAGAAAATGTCGAATTAAAGTATTCCGACATTGATCCTGATTGTGGATGTTGTGGATCTGATGTTAATTATGAAATAGTGAATCAAATTTTAGTCACAAAAGAGAACGAAATTTATAATTTAAAATATCAATGTCCACAAGCAATCTCATTATTAGAGAAGTATAAAATAAATTATAAATTTGTCCAAAAATAATTTTTGAAAAATTTTATTTTTCTAAAACTTTGTTTACAAAAGTGTCATAGTTTTCTTTTACACAATGAAAATATTTCTCACCAGATATTAATGTACCGACATAACATTTCTTTGTTAAAATAGCTATTTCAGTAAATATATGTTCAATCTTGAATTGACCTAAGTTTTTACCTATATATCCTTCACTTTCTAATTTTCTAAAATCTTTTTCATTAATTAATATTGCATCAATATTTTCATATAATACTGTCACTTTTTGCTTAATAGAAGAAAAGAAATTAAAGTAATTTTCGAGAACTGATTTAGCGAATTGTGGACAGGTATAGTGAATAACAATTGGATTAATTAAATCAATATATCCTGATATCCCATCATCATTAAATGAATGTTTCATAATATATGGACCAAATTCATTAATACTATTCTCAACATTAGGAACATATTTATGTTTGATTACTGGTGGCTTGCGAATAGAATATCCCCAGCATGAATTCATCATGAATTTTAATAACTTTCCAAAATTTCCTTTCACTTTTTGCCGCAATTCATACATTTCCTTCAGCAATGCGGCAACTTTTGTATTTTGAGAATTTAATAATCCCTCTGGTATTCCAGTTATACAAGAACTATAAGCTCCATTTAAATCAATATAGTATAATTTTTCGTGTGAATAAAACTTTTTCCCTGAAGTTGTCCCAATTTGTGGGAATTTTAGGGAATTTCGAATTTCATTAGCCGTGGGTCCATGCATCTCTATAACATTATCATAGCATCCATATTCATACATAATTCTCTGCATTAATTCAGGAAAACTATAATAGTCGCTAACATTTATTTTTGTTCTCAATTTTAATGTATCAACCCAATTTTGAATTTCTGAAATTGGAGTATCACACATTATTGATCTTTGTTTCTCTGCTAAACCTGTTTTAGAGACATTTATCTTTCGTTTAGGTTGAACAATAATAGGTCTAAATGAATCTATAGTAATAGGATTTATTTTTTCCCAACCCCAACTAATTCTATTTATATCTTTTTCATTCATTGGAATTAATTTTTTATTCTCTATCATTTGCATAATTTTCTTCACGGGTTGATCTTTATCAATCATATAATGATCTTCATATATTAATAGTTTGATTTTTCGTTCGCAATTTGCTGCAAAATCAGTATGTGAAGTTTTTCCTGTTGGGTAATGAATTCGCACATAAATATGAACATTAAAATATTCTGCAATTTGTTTAATACATGTTTGTGGAATTGAGCGAGTTTGAATAAATGATGCGATTTGATTTAATTCATCCAAGGAAAATTGTTCTGATGCAATAAATGCTTGTAATAGGCATGGGATATTTATTCGCGGGTCACTTTTTGATTTATAAATTCCATATATAGATAAATCTTCATCAGAGACATTGATATATGGAAAGAAACCTGCATTAATTCGTCTTCCGCGCACAGGATTGTGGAAATCGAAACGAATTGATCTTAAATTAACTAAATCTTCAATTACTGCAGCATCAGAATCAGTTACTCTGTTTGCGGCAGAATCATTTGCAAAAAGTGAGGATAAAAATTGAATCGAACGAGGATTAATATGTGCATATGAAACATTATTATTTTCATTCGTAATAGTCATTCTAATGTCTTTTGTTAATCTATTCTTAAGTGTATCTAATGCTAATGTTAAACCATTTAATTCTGCATCATGATTTCCAGAAAATGAAAAGGTGAATGAATTTTTGTGTGCCAACTTTGGCAAATTTTCTTTATAAATATCATATGCAGTTTTTTGATAATTAGAATCATGAGACTGAAATTCAGAATCTTGATTATGAATAAATCTATCTATTTGTGTGTGTTGAATTCTTGAATCTGGTATTTCCATATCTAATATAGGATGCCATTCAGATCTACCTTTTTTAATTATTTGCTTAATTTGTTGGACACTTTTTGAAATTCTTTTCTCGTTCAAATGATCATATAAAACTAATCTTGTATTTTGATTTTTAAATTTAGTCTTTCCGGAAAGAGAATATCCATGGCTTTCCAATAAACTTTCTATTTCCGGAGGTAGACTCATTTAGGAAAAAACAAATTAAAAAAAAAAATAAAAAAAAAATTTAGTCGCTAACTTTTTAATTATACAAATGTTTTACACATTCTGGAATTTTTTTTTCATTTTCTTCCCTCCTTTTCTCATCATTATACTGAGCAAATTGTAACATTAAATCAAGATATTTAGAAACTACATACATGAAACCCAAGAATAAAACTCCAACTTCAAATATCATATTTAATAAATAATATTTTATAATAATTTATTTTTCGTTCGGGAGCAGTTAAACCAGCCGGCGAATCACAAATTAAAATCACGAAGGCAAGTATTGAGCAAATTATTGCTGGTGCCTCTATGTAATATATCTATTTCTCAAAAATTTATTTTTCGTCTCCAATTCTAAACCCCAAGAACACAATACAATGCA
>JAITPC010000034.1 GCA_031289655.1 Mycoplasmataceae bacterium | reverse complement strand
TCGAACCAATAAAAAAAATTGTACTGAAACAGCTTCTACATTAACAATTTTACTGCCAATCGCATGTAGCATCAGCGATAAAAAATGAGTTATAGCTGGTGGAAAATCTTTAATGAAACGACCAATGGAAATTTATGAAAATATTTTCAAAGAGCAAAAATTAATGTATATTAAAAAAAAGAAATCCATTATTGTAAGGGGCAAATTAAAACCAGGCAAATACAAGGTTAGGGGTGATATCAGTTCACAATTTATATCAGGTTTAATTTTTGCCTTACCTCTTTTAAATGGAAATAGTTCAATAATTTTAACCACCCCATTGCAAAGTAAAGAATATGTAAATTTAACCATTGATGTAATTAAAAAATATGGGATTAAAATAAAAAGAATAAGCAATGGCTTTTACATATTCGGAAATCAGAAATATAAACCAATTGAATATTTTGTTGAATCAGATTATTCTGCCGCTGCATTTTTTTTAGTTGCTAAGGAAATGGGAGCAAAAATTAATCTAATTGGTTTAAATAAAAAATCTCACCAAGGCGATAAAAAAATAGTTAACATCATCAATAAAACTAAAAAAAACAAACTGGGGGTAACAATTGACGTCTCTAATATTCCAGATCTAGTTCCCATACTTGTTGTGTATATGTCGTTATGTTTAAAAACATCAAGTAAAATAATTAATGCAAAAAGACTAAGATTTAAAGAATCAGATCGATTGACTGCTATAGCTACCGAAATAAATAAAATGGGCGGAAAAATTATTGAAGGTAGTGATTATTTGATAATTAATCCTGTTAAAAAAATGCACAATGCTGCTCTTTCATCGTGAAATGATCACCGCATTGCCATGGCATTGGCGATTGCACATTTAAAAGTAAAAGGCAAATTAAAACTAGATAATTTTAAGTGTGTAAATAAATCATATCCAAATTTTTGGAAGGACTATAGAACTATAATTAAAACATAAAATATCCATATCTGCAATATGAATACAATTGGGAAAAAAATAAAAATAAAATTATTTGGAACTAGTCATGGGCCTGAAATAGGAGCGGTAGTATTAGGTTTACCAAAGGGTTTAAAATTAAACTGAAAAAAAATAAATTGGTGGATGGATCGACGTAAACCAGGTAAAAATAACCTAGTTACAACAAGAATAGAGGAGGATAAACCAATCATTAAATCTGGTGCAAATAAAAGAGGAGTTTTAACAGGAGATACATTGAAATTTATTATTAAAAATACTAATTCCAAATCAAATGATTATAATTCATTACTAAGACCTGGCCACGCTGATTGAACTAGTTTAATAAAATATAATAAAGTGCTACCAGGTGGCGGGCAATTCTCAGGAAGACTTACTGCACCAATTGTTTTTATTGGCGC
Organism: Mycoplasmataceae bacterium; assembly: GCA_031289655.1. Classification (GTDB taxonomy): domain Bacteria; phylum Bacillota_I; class Bacilli_A; order Mycoplasmatales; family Mycoplasmoidaceae; genus Malacoplasma_A. Next base: position 3,531 of record JAITPC010000034.1, on the reverse strand, counting down.
AATAATTAATGATTATTTAAATAACAAGTATAAAATTAATATTTCTTCAAAAATTGTTTCCTTATATAATGTTAAAAATCCAAATAAAAATCAAATTCAAAATATTATCGGGAAATTAAAAAAAGAAGGAGATTCAACTGGTGGGATTTTGGAAATTAATGTAAATAATGTGATATCAGGTTTAGGAAGTGATTTTTTTGGTGGGATTGAATCCAAATTATCACAATATTTATTTTCAATTCCCGGGGTAAAGGGAGTAAGTTTTGGCGATGGATTTGAATTATCAAAAATGAAAGGGTCGCAGTCAAATGATGAATTATTTCTAAATAAAAATAAAAAAATTTATACAAAAAGTAACCACATGGGCGGCATTCTTGGCGGAATAACAAATGGGATGGACTTAAAAATAAATGTAGGATTTAAGCCAACGCCGTCAATTAATAAAAAACAGCGAACTGTTGATTATAAAACAATGAATGAAACAACTATTAAAATAAATGGCAGACACGATCCAGCAATAATTCTTAGAGGACAAGTAGTTTGTGAAGCATATATCGCAATTGCATTATTAGAATTAATAAAAAGCAATGAAGAAAAATAATAACATTTATCTAACAGGTATGATGGGGGCTGGAAAAACCACTATTGGCAAATTATTAAAGCAGGAATTAAAAATAAATTTAATTGATGCCGATGAGTACATTATTATGACACAAAAAATGTCAATCAGTGATATATTTGCTAAATTCGGTGAAAAAAAATTTAGGGATATCGAAACTAAGATGCTAAAAAAAATTTCTAAATTAAAAAATACAATAGTTTCAACTGGTGGAGGAATTATTTTACGAAATGAAAATATAAAAATCATGCGTACATCGGGAATAATTATCAATATATATAGAAGTTGCAAAAACATTATTAAAACAATAGATACAAATTCTAGACCATTATTAAAAAATGGCAGAAGCAAAATTTATTCCATTTACAAAACACGGAAAGAAATATATAGAAAAACAGCAGATATTATTATTAGCAATAATACCAATGATATTGGCAATGCTGTCAAAAGAATTCTAAAAAAATTAGATATTTATAATTAATTTTTATTTTAAAATTTTGGTGGAGATGAGGAGAATCGAACTCCTTTCCACAATTAATCTTTAAGCAAACACTACAGTTTAGATATATTTTAAGCTTTCATTAATTAGTGTGGTAATATATCAACCCCAATTAATATATCTAATAAGTTTCATTATGCATATTAGTATTTGCATAATATATTATTTTATTTATTGTATTTTGGTAAAATAATAAAACCAATAATACTTATAGACAAGTGCCTATGCTACAAAAGCGTAGTTAGGTTGAGCTTGTCTTGAAAGTTGAGCAACTTCATAGTCACTGAGTTGAACAACCTCGTTGTTTTGGTTGTTGTCATGTAACAGAACCTCTAGCTATAAAGGGCAAACCCTACTGCGTTTGGGTAAACATTAGTCATGTCGAGACCTTGGCATCCCCACATAAATTATATAATATATCTCTATTTTAATTTACACCACAAATTCCCCCCCCGGTGTATAATTTATGTATGAACAAAAAAGGGCTTTGAATTGGATTAGGCACATTAGGAACTGCTCTAATCAGTGGAGGGATTGCCCTTTCAGTGGGTTTAAGTAATCATCCTAAACATTTAACTTATCAAACATATGCTTCTAGTACATCATTAAAATGAATGAATGGGGATGAAATTATTGAACTTAAAACATTATGATAGTAATAATAATTTAGTTGATGGAACATACTTGTTAGAGCATGAAAATGATTATATTTTGATTTCACAAAATATTATATCACTTAAAACTGAAGCTAAAACTCTAAAAAAAGGAGAACAGATTACTATTTTTGTATTGACATATATTGATGGTGTTGTTGCTGACACAACAAGAATTGACATTTATGGTTCTTCAACAACTGCAGCCAAAACAAACATTTACTACATGGACCAAAGTAAAGAAAAATGTCTTGAGCTTTTACCAACAAAATCTAATATTGATGCTTTGTGTAAACCACTATCAAATGAGGATGTTTATTCAAATTATGTTTTTGATAGCATGACTATTAATCGTAGTCAATTTTCTGGTATTGAATTTGGAGATACTTGGCTAAATATAACTGAACTTCCAGAAAATTTTATGGAATATTTTTATTATGGCAGAACTGATTTGACCAAGTTGACACACTTTGATTTTAGTGGTTTGGATAATGTAACTAAAATGGGCAATAATGCATTTTGTGCAACACTTTGTAATTGTACTAATTTAAAGTCCCTACCAACTAATTTTAGTTTACCACGAGGATTATTAGAAGTTGGCAGAGAAGGTTTTGCAGGCATGTTTTGAAATTGTTCATCTTTAGAAACATTACCTTTTGAATTTAATTTTCCAGATAAAATGATAACGGCTGGAACTTTTTTTGCTGAGGACATGTTTGGATTATGTTCAAAATTAAGTATTGGCGGCCAACTAGAACCTGACGAATTACATTTTCCTGTTTTGGCATCTAGCGGATATGGTCTTGATTGTTTTTATGGTACTAGTTCTTCCCTTCGTTCATATCCAAATAAAAGTTCAATTGATGCACTTCCAGGGGACGTATGATATATTTCAAGAAATTAATTTTAGTGGTTCGAAATAAACACAAAATTAAAATCCAAATAATTTTATTCCATGAATACCATATTGATTTCCTGATCCAGCAGGAGCACCAAATTGAACTCTATAATATTGATAGTTATTAAAGTTATCAAGTAAAAATATTTTTGTTTCATTACTGCCTCAAATTAGTCCTGTAAATGTTTGAATGCTAACAAAATTAATTCCATCATTACTACCTTTAATCGTAAAGGTGGTCCAATATAAATTAGTGCCACCGCGAGATGTCATTGCAAAACTAAATACAGAGTAATTTTTATCCAACTTCAATTGAGTTCATGCATTGACGTCATTACTAGCGGGGCATCAAGTGCGTGTACTACTCCAAGCGGCATATATAGGAAATTCACTTTCTGTTCAACTAGAAGAAGCTGTTACTTGAAATGGAGATGGACTATTTGCACTAGTCATATCAGGAGTAAAACGTTGAATACCATTAACAATAATAATTTTACTTGTTGCTAAATAAATTGTGCTATCTAAACACGGCGAAAAAGAGTTTTTTTTAATTTCACTATAAATTGTGTCTTCTATAATGACATTTATTTGATTTTTATTTGGAGCCGATTGAAAAAATACATTTAATGAATCGTCCTTTATTTCTTGTGTAGTTTTACCACCTATTGAATAATCCCAATAACCATCAGAATTTAATGCAGATGAGTTAAAAAAAAAATTCAATGAAACTTTATTATTTATTATACTAAAACTAAAATTAACTGAACTATTATAAAATGGATTTCTATCAGTTGCACTTAGAGTACAACTAGTAGAAGTTAAATTGGTAATCGTGTATCAACTATCATTTTCATTGTGGAAA
>JAITPC010000026.1 GCA_031289655.1 Mycoplasmataceae bacterium | reverse complement strand
AGTGATCAATGCTAAAGCCGTGATTATTACCGCAGGAACTTACATGAAGGCTAAAACTTTTAGTGGTTTTAATTTTGAAAATGCTGGGCCTGTATTTGACTATCAAAACAATAAACACCAAATCAAAACAGAAGTTAGTCCAAGAAGCAATTATCTAAGTGATAGCTTAAAAAAAAATGGCATCGAAACCATTAGATTAAAAACAGGAACTCCTCCTAGAATATATAAAAAAACCATCGACTTTAAAAATCTTGAAATTCAAAAAGGGAGCTGCGAAAAACTAGCATTCGAACACTTTAACCAAACATATTTATCGCCAAAGAATCAACTCAATTGCCACATGGTTTACACAAATACTAAAACACATAGGATTATTTTAGACAATTTAAAGAAATCTCCTATGTATCGTGGCAAAATAAAATCAATCGGACCAAGATATTGTCCTAGCATCGAAGACAAAGTCGTAAGATTTAGCGATAAACCTAGACACCAATTGTTTATAGAACCCGAATCAACATTAATGGACACTGTATATTTACAAGGTTTTAGCACAGCATTACCAAAAAAAATTCAGGATAAAATGATTAGAACCTTGCAAGGGTTTAAAAAATGTAAGGTGCAGCGTTATGCATATGCTATTGAATATGACGCAATTAACCCAATGCAATTATTCCCGACATTAGAAACAAAGAAAATTAGAAGACTTTTCTTTGCTGGCCAAATAAATGGCACTAGTGGTTATGAAGAAGCTGCAGGACAAGGAATTGTTGCTGGAATTAACACAGCATTAAAAATTAAAAATGCAAAGCCTCTAATTTTAAAAAGGAGTGAAAGTTATATTGGGGTCATGATTGATGATATTGTTACAAAAGGTGTTAGTGATCCTTATAGATTATTGACAAGTCGGGCAGAATATCGTTTATTTTTAAGAAATGATAATGCTGATGATAGACTAATAAAATATGGATTTAAATATGGTTTAATCCCAAAAGGTAATTACCAATTTTATTTAAAACAAAATAAAAATATTAATGAATTGATTAGGCTATTAAAAAATACTAGTTTAGGTTCTAAATTAGTTAACAAATATGGGAATAGTAATCATAATCTTTACGATTTACTAAAAAGACCAGAAATCAAGCTCACAGATATTCTTCAAAATAACATTACAAACAAATTGACCATTGAGTCAATTTATAAATTGGAAATTTTAGTCAAATTTGAAGGATACTTGATTTCACAACAAAAAAACATTGATAAATTTAACAAAATGGAGAATATATGTTTGGCAAAAATTAAAGATTATAGATTGATAAAAAATTTGTCATTAGAAGCAAGAGATAAATTGAATAAAATCAAGCCATTAAACTTAAATCAGGCACAACGAATTTCAGGTTTAACAAGCAATGATATTATAAACATTAAGTATTATTTAGATAAAAATAAATAGTTGCTATAATTTTAGTGTATGGCAAAATTACATGTAAAATATATTTCCGATCTCCATTTAGATTACAAAACTGAAAATGACAAAAAGAAATTTTTAAAATTATTTAATCAAAAAGACACATATATTATTGCAGGTGATTTTTATAACGACTATAGAAAAACATTAATTATGATTGAACAACTAGAAAAAATGAAAATTCATGGATATTGAATTTTAGGAAATCATGAATACATTCATTTGAATGAACCTGGCAATATTGATCCGTCTCACAAAGGAAAAAATGATAGTCACTATAAAATTGAAAGTGATAAAAAATATACTGATTTCTTAAGTATGGTGATCAAAAAAACAAGCAAGTATAAATATTTAAAATTTTTACACACTGGATTAATTAAAAAAATAAATGATTGAACTATTATTGGTGACACTGGATGGAGTAGTTTTGTTGATGCAAAGGGTAAAAAAATTGATGATTACAATAAATATGAATGGAACCATGTAAATAATTGAAAATGAGTAGAAAAAGAACACAATAAATGAGTAAAATTTGTTAATAACACTTTGAAAAAGTACAGCAAGGTCATCATTTTAACTCATCATCCTATGTATTTCCCGAATAATAACGACATCATGAATTCAAGATTAAAAAATAAATTACCAGGTGAATTGCTATTCTGATTTTCTAACCATTCCATCAATGTGCCGAAAGATAAAAAAGTTATATTTATACATGGTCATACCCACACAAATGCTTTCATGAAAAATCATTACACCAATGCTATTGGCAGAAAAGATAACGAAAAAAAACTAGAAATCAAAACTTTAATTCTTTAGATGCAAATTATTGTTTAACATCACAAAAGCTGCTTCCTATTTTAGCAAATTTAATTAGTCCAAACTTATACTTGAAAATGTAACATTAAAACATGATGTAGCAGTGGCAAAACAATGCTTAAATTATTAGTAAAATTAAAATTTTACTATAATATAAATAGGTGAAATCAACAATTACAAAAATAAAGGATATAAAATATTCAAAACCAATCATTGTTGACAAAATTGAATTTACACGAGATACATTTAATGTTGAAAAAAGTTTATTTGAAACAACATTAAAGCAAATTCAAAACAATAAAGATGAAGAAATGAAAGCAATTAGTAATATGTTTGCTAGGTGACAATTTGCTTTATTTCAGAACACTTTAGCGATTGCTGTTATTAAAGAATTAAAAAATAATTTTGATATTGAATATGACAAAAATGATGTAAGTGAATTTATGAAAAAAATTACTTCTGTTGATAAAAATGCAAAAAAAGATGAAGTTGAAAAATTTGTTAAAAATTCTATTTTTTCAACGTTAATTTGAGAATACTTAGCCAATGAATGAAAAATTACTGTTAGTGATGAAGATGCTAATAAATTTTTAGATGATTACTACCAAAACACTAATAACTCAATCAGAGAATTTAAAAATGATAAAAATAAATTTGAACAAATTAAAAAAGATATTAGATTTAAAAAAACAATTGATGAATTAAATAAATATTTTAATGTTAAACTCGAAATTAATTTAGCAATCAAAGATAAATAAATAATTATCTTTGATATTATAATATAAACATATGATAGTTCAACAAAGAAGAGTTAGCAAAAGCCGAAAAGGAATGAGAAGGAGCCATCATGCTCTTATTGCTACCACAACTTTAGCATGTAGCAAATGTGGAAAACAAATAAAACCTCATCGTGTTTGCCCTTATTGTGGGTATTATAAAAATAAAAAAATTATTGAAGTTAAATAATGGAATCAAAGAATAACAATATTAAGATAGGGGATTTTAACGAACTACTCAATCCCAATGACTATTTGAATGTTAAACCAAAAAACCATAATAGTAAAATGCTATTAATTATTTTTGGATCAATCTGTTTGTTTATAGGTATCGGGATTGGTTTATTTTTTTTAATAGATAGTTTAATTTAAAGATGAAGATAGCAGTTTTAAAAGAAAATAAAAAAGAAAATCGTATTGGTTTAATTCCTCATGACATCAAAACTTTATTGTCAACAAATGAAATTTACGTAGAAAAAAGTGTTAAGAATATTGATAAATATATATCTGCTGGGGCAAAAATGTTTAATAAATATGACATTTTAACTTCATGTGATGTCATCATTAAACTTTCTCCATTAACCAATAAACAAGCAAAATATATTAAAAAGCCTGAACAATTAATCATTACTAATAGCTATTTAGCCAATAATCCAATGTACCTCAAGTTATTATTAAAAAAAAGATTGACTAGCATTGGACTAGAATTAATTCACGAAAAAGGTGCTTATTACTTTTTAATGACAAATGAACAAATTAAGGGTAAATTCGGAGTAATTTTAGCAGGTTATTATCTTTCAGCACTTTCATGCAAATTTGCGAAAGGAAAAGCGATTGCAAATATTCACGGTATCAAAAACAAAACCAACTATTTAATTATTAATTATTCATATGCAGCATATGAAGCAATAAAAGTTATTTTATCCTTGGGCGGGAATGTTACCATTTTAGAAAATAACAAAGAGTATGTTGATTTATTAAAAAATGATAAAATCATTCACGAACTAATAAAAAATAATGATGCTGATTTCGCGATTAAAGAAAGTCAATTTGATATTCTCATGGATGAAACAAAAAAAACTGATGTTTTAATCAACACAACGACTGTTCCCGGAGAAAATACACACCTAAAAATAACTAGTGAAATGATTAGAAGCATTCCCGATGGGGGTGTGTATATTGATTTAGGGGCAGACCAAGGATTTAGTAGTGAAGTATTTAAAAAGCCAAATACTATTAAAAAACCTTATACAATTTACCACAATAAAATTTGTATTGCATTTGAGAATATTCCATCATTTTTCGCCAATACCATGAGTGAAGCAATTAGTGAGGTAATCGCTAAAATAATACATACAATTGAAAAAGATGGCACTATGTTGTCAAACATTAAAAACAATCATTTAATCAGTCAAGCTTTGCAAACATTTAACGGAGATTTAACAAACGATACCATTGCAAGAGCCTTAAATCTAAAATTTAAGAAATTATAATTATATCATGGAATGAAATAATTTAAAAGATGTATTTGAATTTGAAAGTATTCAAGTCATTGAATATTTAAATGGTGAATATTTTAAAATTAGAACTGGTAGAATTAATCCGAATATATTCGATGGTATACGTGTTGATGCTTATGGCGAAATGATGTCGTTAAATCAAATCTCATCAATACAAATTTTGGATGCAAAAACATGTATCATTAAACCATACGATAAAGAAATAATTAAAGAAATAATTAGTGCTATATCAAATTCCAATTTAGGAGTTAATCCGATTGCAGATGTAGAATTTGTTAAAATTAATTTTCCGTCCATTACCGAAGAAACTAGGATTAAAAATGTTAAAAAATGTAAAGAAATTCTGGAACAAGCAAAAATTAAATTAAGAAAAGTTAGGGAAGAAGTAAGAGACATAGTGAAAAAGGAAAAAACATTAAGTGAAGATAACATTAGATTTTTTAATGAAGAAATTGATAAAATAACTAAATTATATATAACTAAATTGGATGACATATTTGTTAAAAAAGAACAGGAGTTAATGAAAGTATAATTATGAAAATTGACAATGAAATAAAAAATAACATAAAAACAAGATTTAACTCAATTTATATTATGATTGCTATTGGGATTATTCTAATTATTTGCGCTATTTTAGCTGATCCACGACATGAAAATGGACCAAAAAACGGATTCGAAGCTAATGGAATCGATGGATTTGCTTTTTTTCTACCACGTTGAGGAAATTTTATCTTTGCTTTATTATTTATATTTTTCGTTATGTGTCTTAATATTTTTATTTGCAAGGAAATCGATAATTGCTACACAAAATCAAATAATAAAAAAATAATTGGTTTGATCTTTTGTTTGTTGATTATTCCTCAAATTTTACCAAATATTTGTATGCTTTATG
>JAITPC010000021.1 GCA_031289655.1 Mycoplasmataceae bacterium | reverse complement strand
TAGCAAATGTGATTTCTTCAAATATTTCACAAACTGTGACAACCGATGTATGAGATTCAACCACTGATGATTTTAATATTAAAAAAATATTTGGTGATACTTTTAGTTTAAGTATGAATCAAATTGATGTGACTCATAACGATAATGATTACAAATCACAAAACTTTATTAATTCTCTTTATACTACTACTTTAGGAGGAACTGCAACCATGGTATTTAATGCCCAAGTTACTTTTAGTGCCAAACCTAATTCCACATTATATAGTGGCAGTGTGACAAGAACATTTCCATTAAGCATTAAAATTCAAGATTTTAATTATACTGGTGCTAGCCAAACTTTTACCGCTCCCATTGATGCAACTTACTTAATGGAAACTTGGGGTGCACAAGGTGGAGGAGTAACTCTTTTGACTACTGGTGGAGCAGGAGCTTACACTAGTGGTTTTATCGACTTACAAAATGCTCAAAGCATATATTCATATGTTGGGGGAAGAAACACGGCGACAACTAAACCAACTATTGGTGGAGTATACAATTTTTTACAAGGTGGATATAATGGCGGTGGGAATGGAGGTATTAATACCTCCGGAAGCGGCATGAGTACTCCTGGAGGTGGCGCAACAGATTTTAGATTAGTAGGTGGTGATGTTAATAATAAACAATCATCAAATAGTAGAATTATGGTTAGTGCAGGTGGCGGCGGAGGAAATATTTCAATATATGGTGGAGGATTAAAAGGCGTGGATGGTTTTATTTCATCAAATGATGGAACCAAAGCAATAGGTGCTACTCAAACATCTGGTGGAATAGGGTTTATTGATAGACTTGGAGGTGGATCAGGAAATTTAGCATTTGGCTGGAACGGTCAAGGAGGTAGTTTTGGTAATCTCGGGAATAATCATACTAGTTGAAATGGATATTGTGGTGACGACAAAGGTTATGGAGGAGGAAGCGGCGGAGGTTATTATGGTGGCGGTGCTGGAGGAACTCTAAGCGGCGGAGGTAGTTATAATTCACCGAGTGGTTCTACCTCTTTTATTTCTGGTTATCCAGGATGTGTTGCAATTGCTGACCCTTTCAATGATACTACTGTTCCTAATCGAATTCCGAAAACTACAGGCAATACCACTGCATTAACTTTTTATGGGCAAGATTGAGTGTATGAAAATCCATTCATGGCAGCCGGTAATGCTTCAATGCATCTATGAAATTCAACCACAAGTGGTGGAACCATGACTGGTAATAATGCCCATGGGCATGCAAGAATTTATTGAATAAATTAATATTTCAATCACTTAAGTTTTTTGTTTGTTTCCAAATTTTTTCAAGACCCATGATAAATAATTTGACCTTTGTCAATTAGTACAGCACGGTTACAAATTTTCTTAATTTCAGGAATATTATGTGATGAAATTAAGAATGTTTTCTTAGATTTTTTAATAATAGTATACAAAATATACCGTATTTTAGGGTCGAGAAAATTTGCTGGCTCATCCATAATAATATACTTAGCATTTGTTAATAATGAAGTAATAATTTTGATAATTTGTATTTGTCCACTTGACAAATGATTAAATTTTTTCTTTAAAACTATCGGGTTAACTTCGAATTTATTAATGTAATAGTTAATTTTTTTTACTACAGCACTTTTGTCAATGCCATTTAACACAGCGAAGGAATACAAAAAGTTATAGACTTTAATTTTATCCTTTATCTCCTCGGCTGGACAGAAAGATAATAATTTGTGACAAGCAATATCTCTGGCATCATAGCCATCAATTGTGATTTTGCCTAGATAATTAGAATTGAAATTTAAAATAGAATTAATAGTAGTTGTTTTTCCGCTGCCATTCATACCGATAAAAGCAAGTTTTTCTCCATCCTGAATATCAAAGTTAACATTAGTTAAAATTCTAAATTTTCCTGCATTGAGTGTTAAATTTTCTATCTTTATCATGTATTAAAAATTCACCTTTCTTCTAAAATAAATTGATCCAGTAAAGAAGCACATCATTGCGCTAATATAAGATCATAAATTAATGCCAATATTAGTAAATCAATTAATGTTATTTTTATGTTTCGAATCTAGTGGGAAAAAGAATGTAAAAATCAAATTATAAGCAAATACAAGCGCAACATTCATAATTAACAGTAAAAAAGTATTCTTTATAAAATATCCAAAAAAACTTGTTGTTGCACTTGAAAAAACAATAATGCCAATAAAACTAGCAAATACACCCCATGTATTAACGCCAGTATCTTGGTCAAACATTAAATTTCCTTCGGTAACACTAAAGTAGATCATATTATAAAACAATGGCAATAATGTTATTGCGCCTAATACTAAACTAAATGTAAAAGTTGAAAAAAACTTTGTTAATAATAATTCATTCTTTTTAATTTTTTTTTGTAATAAAAATTTAATTTCAATTTTTCTGCTATTTAAACATCCCACAAAACTTGATAGAAAAGCTAAACTAATGAAAACACTATAAATTGAAATATCAACGAACATTGGGCTAGAAAAATAGAAACTATAACTATACGCTTTCTCAAAAATAATTGGCACAATCGCTATGGTACCAATGTTTAATAGTAGAATTAAGAATGTAATAACATATAAACTTGGGTAATATAATAAATTTTTTAGGCTAAATCTATAAATATTAAACATATAAAGATATTATAATTTAGATATGAAAAAATATCCATTGTTAAAAATCCTTACTCCTATATTAGTTTTATCACCGTTAATTTTGGTTACAAACTGCTCATTTGAAATCCCAAGTATTTCGATTAGTGGTAGCAAAAATTGTTATTGAGTACAAGGTGAAACAAATAATATTGAAATACAAGCCATTGGTTATTTTGTAGATAAATTAGAGTGGGATTATGAAATTGTAACTTATTCTAGTGATGCGCCAGAATTTATTGTAACTAATCCAGTAATCAAGGATAATACAATTTCAACATCATTTATATTAGAATCTGATACTCCATATGACTATGAGGATAATAAAAAATTTGATTTAGTAATTAGGGTTTATGATAAATTTAAAACATTTTTGCTGCAATATACATCAGAGTATAAGTTTTTTAACACTATTAATCAATTTATTGAACAGGAAATTACTGTTTCTACTCAAGAAGGGATTGCGCCAAGTGCATTTTATAAGGGTCCTTTAAAAACTGTCGGAAATTATAATACAGTTGGTGTGATTTCTGATTATATGTCTTCAGCAGGATTACCAATTGCGGGTGCAATGAATTTAAGAAATATTATTAATGCAGATGTCGCTAATACTATTGACAAAGTTATTGAAAATTTTAGATATTGTTTTACTCCTATGATACAATTAAATTTTGATCAGGTAAAAATTAATTTTTCATATAAATATGATTTTATAAATGGGGTATTTGAATATGTTGAAATTAATGGAAAAGTTGTGGATACTAGTTTATTAAATACATCAGCAACTTTTAGTACAAAATTTGAAAATTGTAAACTAGTTGGTGCTTATGCATCTAATAACTCTAATGGTGCCCCCCATACCCAATATAAAGGTGATACGATTAATGCAAATATACTTTCATTTGCGCCAAATAATACAACAAATTCAATTGTTAAATATGATGTGGCGGTTGTTTGTGATACTATCGGTTATGGAATATATTATGATGAAAATTATTTTTTAAATAATGAAAATGGTTTTTTTGGTATAGAAAAATTCGATACACATGGAAATAATCGTGGGTTTTGCTTAGAAAGTTATTATTTATCTAAAATAGAAGGAGATTCAAAAGTAAATATAGTCCCAATTGATATCGCTACTTTATCTAATCCAATAAATTTTTCTGATCTATATTTAACAAATGAATGAATAAACAATGAGTCAAAATTAAGAAGTACACGTGCACAATTTTTTGGACAATGAGATGCGCCTAATGATGGATTCGCATCGGATCATGTAATGGATACTAATTATTGCAATTATAATGGCAAAAATGAAACCTTTAATTGAAAACATAGTATATATGAATTTATCAATTGTTTCCCTGATGCTAAAACAGGCAGTGAGGCTGTTAATTCATTTAAAAAACAAATTACAATCAATGGGAGAATCTATAATTGATATGAATTATTTAATCTCATCCGTGTTCCAGGAGACGGCAGTCAACAGATTCAATTCTTTTTAAATTCATGTTTTACTTATGGCGGAGCTCGGTCTGTAACTGAGAATTGTGAGTTTCTTTATCTGCCCTAATTGCTCTTAATATTAGGAATGAAATTTTATCTTTTGAAGCTTTTTGCATAACAGCCATTGTGGATATAAAATATAATATTAACAAATGAGTAGTTTTAATGATATTAAAAAGACCAATACTATTAAAAAAATTTTTACAAATAAAACTGTGTTATTTTCGGTTTTTTTTACGTTAATTATTCTTATTATGTTTCATATTGGTTCAATTATTCCAACACCAGGAATTGAAATAGAAGGTTCAATTTCTACTAATGATTTTAGTTCAATGTTAAATTTATTGGCGGGAGGAGGAATGAGCAGAATGTCCATATTTTCTATTGGTGTTGGACCTTATATTACTAGCCAAATTATTGTGCAATTACTTTCAAGTGATTTAATTCCTCCGTTAAGCAGAATGGCTAAAAGTGGTGAAAGAGGGAAAAAGAAACTTGAGGTTATTACAAGATTTTTAATGCTGCCGTTTTGTGTTGCTCAATCATATGCCATTATTGCCTTATTATTACAAAATGGGAATGGAAATATTAAAATTTTTGGACAAAGCGAGATGAGCGGATTAAGTTGACAACAAATTTCAACGTTAATTATTATTTTTACAGCTGGTTCATATATTAGTATTTTTATGGGAGATATGATTACTAAAAAAGGAGTTGGTAATGGGATAACATTGTTGATTTTAAGTGGTATTGTTGCTTCTTTCCTTTCTGATTTTAAGGTGGCTATTAACGCTATTGAAGGCAAATTTGATTTGTCCACAATTAAAAACGTGATTACGATGGTTTTGTCAGTAATTCTATATATATCAGTGTTTTTATTATTATTGTTTGCTTGTATTTTTGTTAATGACTCAGTTAGAAGAATACCAATCCAACAAGTTGGACAAGGCTTGATCACCGAAACTAAAGATTTGCCATTCCTGCCTATTAAATTGAATGCTAGTGGTGTTATTCCTGTCATTTTTGCAAGTTCCTTGATGACAATTCCTGGAACAATTGAACAATTTCTGCCAGCATATAGCGAAGGAAAGGAAATTATTAATGATTATTTTCAAATTGAAACAGCAGTAGGATTGTCATTGTATGGTTTTTTCATTATTGCATTTAGTTTTTTCTATTCATATATTCAAATAAACCCGCAAAATTTAAGTGAAAATTTTGAGAAATCAGGTAAATTCATCCCTGGCGTTAAATCAGGTAAGGATACTGAAAAGCATATTACTAAGGTGCTTAACCGGATTAATTGGCTTGGCGCGCCATTTTTAGCATTAGTTGCAATGATACCTTATGTTATTTCAATGATATCTGGTATTCCAAGTGGTTTAGCTATTGGTGGAACAGGAATTATTATTCTTGTGACTGCAGCAATTGATTTATGAACATCAATAAAATCCAATTCAACAGCGAGTGGTTATAACATTGAAAAAGATAAAATTGGATCAAGTGTGGGAAAAAATGATAAAGATTATCATATGTGATAATTATTTTTCGTAATTAACTTTTGTTATTTTTCCACTTTTAATTAAATCAATAAAAAATTCCACTGCTTTTTTGTTATCTAATTTAGAATCTTTTGCATAAAACTTATATTTTATGCAAAGAAAATTAATGAAATCATAAAAATCATTTCCTGTGTAAGCAAAATAATTATTAAATTCCTTGCGATATTTATTTTGATAAAAATTAAATGCTCATTTCGCAACTTCTTCTACAGGGATATTTTCTCGTTTGATTATATTTAATAACGAAAGAATATAACCCTGTTCATTACTTCTGATTTTTTTTATCATAATTCCAGGTGTGTCATAAATAAAAAAATTATCACTAATTTTTATCATTTGTTTTTTTCTTGTTACACCAGGTTTATTTTGCACATTAACTTTAGTTTGAAAGTTTGTTAATTTATTAATAAATGAAGATTTCCCAACATTGGGTAATCCAATAACCATAATATAAAATTGAGGCATTAACAAACCCTTAGATTTTAATTTTTGGATTTTTTCACTAAAAAAACTATTTAAAATTTTAAGAATAGTATTTTTAAAAGTATTGTCGTTGATGCAAGTAATGTGAATATTTGTATTTTCAGTTATCCTTATATCTGATAGATCTTTTTTAAGGGCAATTATGATTTTTGGTTTATTGATATTTTTACTTAATTCATCATTTCGTGTATTCTTAATTGCTCTTGCGTCAACAATTTCAATAATTAAGTCTAGGGGTTTGGTTTCTTCGATTTCTTTTGAAGCTTTGGCCATGTGGCCAGGAAATCAATTTATCATATTATAAAAATTATAGACTACGATTGATTATTTACTGAGATTTTATAATTGTCAATACAAAAATTTTGCAATTTTTCACAAAATAGTATAATTTTTTCATTTCTTTTTCTAATTCTTCCTTTGATGCCAATAATATCACCTGAATTTAAAAATTCTATATCATCCTTAAATTCGTTATTGTCGATTATTACAGGTATAATTTCAAATCATTGATTATTATCAGTTTCAGTTTCATTCTTTTCTACTTTTATTGATAACAATGTTTGTTTTCTTTCTTTTTTAACACTTTCTATTATCCCTATTACCGCAACAAAGTTCATACATAATAGTATGTGTAAAAAACTATTAAGTGACTAACTTTTTTTAGATTTTTTTGTTAAATTTACTAAAAATATGATAGTAAAAGCTAAAATAATTTTTAAAAAAAAGAAATGGATTTTGCAGCTATTCAGTTTTTAAATTATTCAATTTAATCACTTTTTGTAGTAACTCTGATTGCTCTTTGTTAAACTTTCTTTGTTCTTTCACAAATTCTAACATTGTTCGTTGAAACTCAAGCATATTTTGCTGAAATATAAACATTCTTTGCTCAAAAGTAAACATTCTTTGCTGAAACTCTAACATATTTTGCTGAAATGTAGATTTTTTGCCGCTAACATTAGGCCTTTTATTGATAGTGATGGTTCTGTTCAAATATTTAGTCATTTTCTTTTTAATTATAGTTTCTAATTCAATTTGGTCACCTATTAATTGTTTATTATTTTTCGCATTCTTAATTCTATATTTTCTTGTCATATCCTACATAATAGTATGTGCAAAAAAGTGTTAAGTGACTAACTTTTTTAAATAATATTGATTTTGTGATAGGAAGGAAGTTTTAGAAATATGTTAAAATTTCATATTAATTTTTACTTTTTTATCAATCAGTGACAATAAAAAATGAATAAATAAATAGAAACATGATACTATTAAATTATTAAATTTATTGATTTTAATTTCAACGTTGATGGCATAAATGGAATAAATAATAAAAATTAAATTATTGGCCAAAAATTCATGTATAGTTTTTAAAAATATCATATAGAATGTTAAAATATATCACAAATATAATCCCATAAAAATATAATTAAAACCAATTGCAAAGATAATAGCACTAAGACTAACAATACCTTCCATTTTTGACACAAATGGAATTGATATGATAATACAACCGACGTTAATGAGTAATAGTTCAAATAAAACATGGGGAAGATTAAATTCATATATTCATATTACGAAATATGTGCATAAATAGCTTAGGCAAAATCCATAATTGAATACACAAGATGGTTCAATAAACATTGTGACCATACCACTCAATGCTAAAATATCATATTTATTTTTTACTCATTTTCTAAAACTTATTGAAATAATTAAGCATAATAATACTCTTAATATACCGCTAGCAAATGATAATAAATAACAATAAAAAGAAATTAAAATTAAATTCATAATATTGCTAGCTTTTTTATTTCTAATTATTTTTTGAATAAATAATTTCAAAAATGAAACCTGCAACCCACCAACACTTAATAAATAGACAATTGATAAATGCTTTGTTTGATTGTAAATGTCCCATGATTCATTATTGATTTTAGTACTAAAGCAAATTAATAATATGATGATTGACGTATTATTATCATAACTTTTTTTAATAAACTTAGTCATGGGTTGTTTTATTCATACATTGGAGAATATTTTGAATAAAACAAAATCCTTTACTAATATATAAATTACTAGTGGAATTATGCAAATAGTGATATAAATTAATATTTTTTTAATTTTTAATTTATTGTAAAAAATATAAAATATTGGGATGAAAAGTAAAATTACAAATATTCAATTAGTAAAAAGTGCATACATACCTATAATGGATAATATTAGGACAAAACTAAAATTGAAGTTCTTATTTTTGGCAAGACCCATACATAATAGTATGTGTGAAAAAGCGTCAAGTGACTAACTTTTTTAACAAAATTAGTTTTTTTCTTTAAAATTATTAATTCAAGAATAACCTAATTGATCATTAAATCTTCTATCATAGGCATCAATTTTTCCAAAGTTACTTTTTACAACACCAATTGTTTTGTTAATAATAGTTGTATCTTGGGCAGCTTGGTATACAAGGTTCATAATTAAAGAATATCCATATGTACTAATTAAATTACTTCATACCGAATTATAATCATCGTCTGTAAATGGTTTAATAAATCCACTGGCGGATGTTGCATATAGATCAGTAGGTTTAAATTGAATAAACATTACCCTACTTGCTTTGCTTTGACTTCCCGCTGTATCATAAAATATTGAGGCACTTCCAGTGTGGCCAGAAGAATTATTGAGTTCACTCGGACTTGTAATTGCACTGAAGAAATCATTATTTAATTTTACAACACTACCATTAAAAGTATAATGCAAAGAAGAAATTGCGTCATATTGAGAATCGTTTGCAGCAGAAATGGTAGGATCAGAAATTAAACTTATTAATCCCTGAGCTTGCATTTTTGGCGTAGCCTGCTTTGACGAGTCATATATATCTAATGAATCCTGCATTTTTTCATTTATATCACTAAAATTTGGGATTGAATTATCAAGTGTGGTAGAAAGGCTTCTAATGTCACTAAGATTCGCATGCATATAAATATAACCTGTTAGCGTTGAATTAAATCAGATAGAGTTTTTGTCATCAGTGGTAATTGGAATCATACTTGCACCATTATAATATAGATTATTTGCAACATCGATAAAAGGGCCTAATTCGCCATATTGAGTTAAAGCTCCTGTATATGTTGGACTAGCACCAAGTGAATTAGGATTACCTTCAATAAATTTATTAAATAATGCAGTATTTTCTGAATCTCCTAATGAAGAACCTGAATTAATCAAACCTTTGTATCCCATCATTGTGTATGTCTTAGAACTAGGAAATTGAGCATCAGCATATTTAAAATAACTACCATTATCAACAAAATCATTTAAACTAAAATTACTAGCAATATTAGGTATTCCATTACTTAATCCGTTTAATCTATTTTCAAAGGCATTTTGATAGTTATCTCTTCACATGTACAAGCTTGGTAGTGTATTTTGTCCTTCAACGTTAAATGATGCCCCATTATAATCCATCGAATCTTGCGTTTCTCAAGCGAAAACATTTTTTTCGCCATATTTAATTTTTGTTAATTCATAATCAATGAAATTTTTTGGTGAAAATGTACCACCATTAGAAAGTAAATATTTAATAGTTGATAACGTTTTGAAATAATTAATTTTATCACCACTAAATCCTAATCCAGTCTGTGCAGTTCCTCATGCTCCATCGATAGAAACTGAATCTTCAAATGCGTTTGTGACCATATTCTCTAATGGTGATAATGATTTATTTCCATTAACAGTTGAATAAAATCCAGTGGGATCATTATTGAGTTTAGTTAAATCAGACTGTGTAGCTATAAATTTTGGCATATATATATTGCTTGCAATAACGCTTTGTAAAGATGACCCAATATTACTATCTGAAAAAAAACTAGTACTTTTGTTGAAAAAATTTCCATCAGTGAAATTACCTAAAAATTTATCATATGCTTGTAGCACGACATTATTAGTGAAATTGTTGCTATTGCCAAATGCATTCAATAATGCATTAACGCAATCCAACCTAGTAAAAATATGTTCAGAATATTGAGCCATCCCTTTATTAGATTTAGATACCAAACCAACTTTAGTATTAAAGCCATCAAATATGGCATCATTAAGCATATTAGATATTAATATATCTGTGCCACCAGTTGCAGTTGTTCATCCTGTCGCTAATAAAGGTTGAGTTAAATCTCTTTCACAATTAAATAATGTTCGATTAATTTCAGACATGATAGAAACAGCTGGAACTTCACCAATAAATGGTAATTTTGATGCCAAACCATTTTTATATATGTCAAATGTTGGATATAATGATTGATCATCTGTTTTGCCGTCCATTCCTCCAAATTTCATATTGCCTTGTTCAGAACTATTAAATGCAATTATTTGATCATATGAGGTACCATAATTTTTAACAATAGCATCATAGAGATTTATTTGATTAACTATTGAAACAATATGTACCAAAGAATTAAATAATGAAGTTAAATTTGTTGGAATTAAAAAAATATTTCCTGTAGGTACAGAAATATTATCCATTAATTTTTCATATTCGTTATCAAGATCATAATTTCCATATAAAACCCCTTGCATTTGATTTGCAATTTCCAAAATAATTAAATCTTCATTAGTGGTAAAATATGATTTTAAATCGCCATTAGTAAAATCAAAACTATTACTATACCTATTATCACCTCATCTAGATGACAACATACGATATTTTAATATTTCATTTTCTCTTTCCTGTGATTTTGTGGTTGATAAAATAGATGCATTAGTTGTTGCGTTAAGCGGATAAGAAGTGGAGTTAGATGCTGTAAGATATCCACTACCATCTAATCCGATAACATGAACACCTCCTGTTGCATCAGTGCCACCGCTTCTTTCTCTAATCATTACATATGGAAGAGGGTCAGCATCTTCATCGCTCAACTGGAAAGCTGAAACAATATCAGTGTAACCGTCCTTGTATCAATTTGAATTATGATTAAATAGTTCTGCATGCAACTTGCTAGTTGAATCTTGTGTAATGACCTGACTTAATTCACCAGCCTGTGCAACAAAGCTTGGTTGTGATGTCAATAAAACTCCATCTTCATCATATACTTGTCCTAAAACTTGGGCAGTGGATGCAAATGATGCTGGCAACTGGTTCATGCTACCAGAACCTTCACTAAATAAAAAGTTTTTAAGGATATTTTCATTATCCGGAAATACTGAATCATTTTCATTTTGATATAAAGGGATTAATCCTCCAACAATACCACTGCCATGAGTAAATGCATTAAATAATTCATCAGCAACTCCAGCATATGTAACATCTAATGAAGTAAATAAATCAGTGCCTAAGTTAACTTTAATTAATGTGGCTCCGTCATCTGTAAAGGATCAATTACTTCCTGATTGTGCGATGGGAACATTGATAAGGTTAGTGTTTAAACCAGTTGCAGAATTATTAGTTAAATCAAAAAAACCAGTGCCATCATCAAGTACACTAGTAAATTGACTAAATTTATCATTTTTAAAAACAGGAAAATTATATCCTATCTTGCCATCGCTTGGAACATGGCCATTCGGATTGGTCTCACTATTGACATTGTAATATTTTTGGAAGGTATCATTTGTTGTTTCAGCGCCTTTTCATAAAATCATAGCTGTTGAGATTGGTTTAACTGATTCAGTATATTCAATAAAAGATACATGTTGTATGTAGGCATACATTCAATCTAAAAATTTTGCATTATTTCCATTATAGGCTTCATTAGCATATGGATAGTAATCAATATATTGCCAAATACCAGGTTTTGATGTTAAATTTTGATCCACATATTGTGTATCATGTGAATTTGTATAAGTTTTATTAGCGAAGTTGTTGGTATAATTTTCTTCTAAAGAAGAGGCACTTGTGATGTCTTTTGGTGCTGATAAATAATTAGTCAAAAAAACACGTGTTTCAAAGTCAGATCTAATTTTTCCATACAGTTGATGTCTAATGTATGTTTCTTTGGCAGACTCTCTTACATTAGTAGTAGGATTAATTTGTTCACCATCAGCACCAATAGGATCCAAAATTTCATTTTGGAAATAATATGGTCAATTTTTTCCATGGTCAGATTTATATGTTTTAACCTGAGAGTCATATCCATCTTTTGCCTCTGTAGTCCAAGTATCTCAATTATCTTTCATTTTTGAATAATCATCAAGTTGTTCGGAAAAGCCATGTTTCAAGTAGACTATGTTGTAGTACCATTCATATAAAACTTCATTGGCAACTGTTTTTTTAAATTCATCACTTGAGGTTTTATCCAATAATGCATTTTTTACTTGATTTTCTAGAGAATAGTTAGAACCAAAAAAATCACCATGGCCTTTGTTCACCATGTTACCAGTAATAGAAGAAGATACTCCACCACAGCCCGTAACAGAAAAAGTCACTAAGCTAAGAGAAAAAAAACTAAATGCCAACAATAATGGTTTTTTTATTTTTTTATTCTTCATATATATATATATTATAATAAACAAAATGCTATTGAGTAAAAATAACAAAATTATTTGCCTTAACATATGGGATAATGTTAGCGAAAATATATTTTTTTATTTCTTTTGGCAAAAAATCAAATTTACAATCAAAGTAAATAATTTTATTTTTGATATTAGTACAAGCTAATAGCATGAATACTTGATCCACTCATATTTTGTCATTATTGATATATTTATTCAAGTCAAAATTATTCACCTTAATAAAATCTATCAGTAATTTATTATCATATAAATTATCAAATACTAAATTTTTATCAATATTTGTTCGATAGTTAAATATTAAAATATTTTCATTAATTCACTCATTGCTAATGTCCTTTATGTCAATTTTATTAATAGTGGTGTTCATATCATCACATTGTGAATATTTTGATAATAATTTATCAAAATTATCAATATCAATTTTTTGCCCATTCTTAATACTCATCATATTGTTTTGTTTGTTATAACTGATGTTTGTAACCTTATTTAAATACCTTTTGCCAGGTTTTTTATTTCCTATGTTAATAATATTCATATAAATTTCCATCATTTTCTTATATTCTATATAAGTTGATGAAAAAATAATAACACTATTAATATTCCCTCAAAATATCCCAAGTAGCATTATTAATAGAAATAATTTTGTATAAATAATTTCATCGCTGAAAAAGAAGGAGGTTAATGTCAAGGTGATAATTAAAATAAATTTTTCAGTAATGTTTAAAATCATATTGGTAAATCCATTAAATTTTGATGATATATTTTGTATAGAGAGATAATCGGAATAATTGCTTTTAATATTTTCTATAATAGACTTAAAATTCAATTGATTATGTTGATATTTTAAATAATTAATTAATTTATTTGAAATAGAAGAGTTTGCAACACCGTTGCGAATTATTTTGCCAAATATATTATTTTTGAACTTATATTTCAAAAATCCAAATATACCTAAGATCAATATAATGATTAAACAAATAATTGCATATAGATTTCCAATCGAACTAATAACACAAAATAAAACAACAATTGATATACATGATGCGATAAAGTTACAAAATTCTATTGTATTATAGGCAGCAATAGATTTAATAATTACATCAATTAAGTATAAGTAATTTTGATTTATTTTATAAAAAAAGCTTTCGTCTTTATCTTTAATTTTTTCTACAAAATCATTTGATAGTTTATAAAAATTTTGTTTCATTTGCTTATTTGATAGAAGATTACAAAGAAATTTTGATAATTCATTAATTACAAAAATCAATAAAAATAAAAATGAAATAATCAAACCATTAACATATGTGTTATTAACTAATGAATTATTTATAAAAAATGAAAAATAATTACTTCCTACTATTGAAAATGTAATAATGGTGACTTGCAATAGAATATTAATTAACAAATATTTGAAATTTATATTTTTAAACAATTTAATCTTATTATTGGTTATTTTAAAATCATAGCATGCTTTTTTAATAAAAATTATTATTCCACTAAAATCTTTGATTAAATTTTCAATGTCAATGATTTTGAAACCATCAATTGAATCAATACATTCAATGTGTTTATTTTTTTTTCTAATAATAACATAGTGTCTTCCATCCATTTTATTTAATAGGACGATAAAATAACCATTATGGTTCAAATTTTTTAATTCATTATTATCAACTTGGTATACTTCGCTATGCATGCCATGTTTAATACATAAATTTTCGAAATCAAAAATACTTAATCCCTTTTGTGTTATATTAGCTTCTTGTAATAATTCTTCCTTAATGTCCCTTTTATAAAAGTGTTTGAAAAATGAGTTTATTACGCATATTCCGCAATCATTATGGTTAATTTGTTTAGAAACATCCATATATAATAGTATGTGCAAAAATGTGTTAGGTGACTAACTTTTTTTTAAAAAATATTGATTTTGCCATGATAAATTAAAAATCAAAAATATTCATTCTTATATATGTTTATAATAAAAATATGAAAGATATATCTGAATTATTAAATCAATTAAAAATAAGGTCTAAGGATTTGTCATTATATCAACAAGCATTTACTCATGTTTCTTTCGCAAACCAAGCTAAGTCGCTTAAAGATTATGAAAAACTTGAGTTTTTAGGAGATGCAATCATCAATGAGATTGTTAGTGAATACCTTTATAAAAGGTTTCCTAATTCAACAGTAGGTGATATCAGCAAGCGGCGGGCTTTGATTACACAAGGTAAAACTGAGACTGAAGTTGCTAAAGAATTAAACTTTATTGAATATATTAATTTTGTTGGCGATAGGAAATGAATTGTTGATTCAATTTTGGAGGATGTTTACGAATCGTTTGTTGGAGCACTATATTTAGATTTAGGTAAAAACATTACAAAGGAGTTTATCTTAAAAACAATTGTTAGATTTTCTAATGAAAAGCCTGAGAATCTAAAACAAGATTATAAAACAATGCTTCAGGAATTAGTTTATAAAATATTTAAAACTACACCTGTTTATAAGCAGACAAAAAATAATAATGTTTATAACACAAAATTATTTATAAAAAATAAGCAATATAGTGAGGCAAATGATAAAAAAACTAAGGAAGCTGAGCAAAAAGCAGCAAAAATTGCATTCAACTTATTAAAGAATTAGTGTTTTTTTGAAAGAAACTCAAGATATTGTTCTTTTTTCATATATCATTCAGGAACATCACCACTAAAAGATTTTCCTTTTTCGAGTCATCTTTTCTCTCTAAATTTATTTCATTCAGACTCATTCATTTTACTTATTTCCTCAACATTAATTGTAAACTTTTTTCCAAGTTTAAGATTTTTCTTTTCTTGCATAGTAATAAAATCTACATATTTATCTTTATTTGGCATAAAAAAAGTAGGCGCAGGTCCATCATATTTCTTTTTGTTATTTTCTCACTCCTCTTTTCTAATCTTATTTCAATCAGATTCAGACATGCTTTTTATTTTTTCAATTGAAAGATTAGTCATTTATAATATATTATATATGAAAAAAGGTAATTGTATATTTTGCAAAATTGCTTCTAAAAAAATATCTTCAATGATTATTGATGAAAATGAAGGTGCAATTGCATTTTTAGATATTAATCCTGCTAGCGATGGGCATTGTGTTGTTATTCCAAAGAATCACGCAATTAATTTTAGTTCATCAAATGAAAATGATCTAGCTTGTGTGATTAAATTAATGAAGCGCGTAACTTTGTTGCTAAAGAAAAAACTTAGTCCCAAAGGATTTAATTATTTAAGTAATGAGCAAAGAATAGCGGGTCAAGTAATTGAACACACTCATTTTCATGTTATCCCAAAATATTCAGAAATGGACGGGTTACATTTAAAGAAAATACGAAATTATCATGGTAATGTAAATAGTGTTTATAAAAAAATAGTTGGATAATTTTACTTTATATTTTTAGTTTTGGCTTCTTTTAGTTCATCTGCATGTCCAAAAACTAATAAATATGGCATTCATGTAAGTGGGATCAATAATAAGTATATAAGAATAATGGGTTCACCACCGATTGCTGCTAGAATTAAAATTAGCATTATAAGAAGACCAGTAGAAAAAACATTCAAAATAAGAGCCTTTTTTCTGAGTGAAATTTTATTAGACAACATAAAATATAATTTAATTATACCCCCCCGGTGCTAGTTTGTGGTGTAAAATTAGAAAGATTTTTTTCCACTACAATAACATTGTAGTGATTTTAGTATGCCATTATACCTTCAATTTTCTAATTTCACTCATTATTCTATTTTCCAAAGACTGAACTATCTTTATGACCTCATTCATTATTCTATTCTCCGATGACTGAATTATTTTTTCAACTTCATTTAAAACCATTTTATTATTTTCTTTTAATTCTTCTTTAGTAATCATTTGTTCTTTAATTTCATCTATTTTCTTATCAATTTTCTCGTCTAAATATTTACAATAACTTTGTCAAGTATTAAATTTTGTATTTATCTTGTTCATCTGTTCATTATTTATTATACTAAGTTGAAGTTTAAT
>JAITPC010000032.1 GCA_031289655.1 Mycoplasmataceae bacterium | reverse complement strand
TCCATTTGATGAAAAAACTGGTGAAATTAAAGTAAAAACTTATGCTTGTAGATATTTAGGCGATTATGCTGAAAAAGAAAAAAATGAAATAGAATATATTGAAATTTCGCCAAGGCAAGTTATTTCAGTTTCAACAAATTTAGTTCCATTTATTGAGAGTGATGAGGGACATAGAGGAGAAATGGCAGCAAACATGCAACGTCAAGCTATTCCTTTAATTAAACCACACGCACCGATGGTGGGTACTGGATTTGAACATAAAATTGCTAAGGATTCAGCTTTAGGAATAATTGCGGAAGAAGATGGTGTAATTGATTATGCTGACAGTGAAAGAATTAGTGTTGATGGTAAAAAATATAAATTATTGAAGTTTAATAAGTCTAATCAAAACACTTGTTTTAACCAAAAACCATTGGTAGGCGTTGGTAGCAAGGTTAAAGCTGGTGAAATGATTGCTGATGGCCCTGCGATGGACAATGGCGAAATTGCTTTGGGACAAAATATTCATGTTGCATTTGTTCCTTGAAATGGATATACATTTGAAGACGCCATTGCTATTAGTGATCGAATTGCTAAAAATGATATTCTTACTTCAATTACTATTGAAGAAATTATTTGCGAAGTTATTAAGACACAAAATGGAGATGAAGAAGTTACTAGAAACATTGTTAATGTTAGTGAAGAAGCTAAAAAAATGCTTGATGATGATGGGATAATTACAATTGGTGCATATGTTAAGGAGGGTGATATCATTGTTGGAAAAAATTCTCCTAAAGGAAAAAGTGAAAAACCGACTGATGAGGAAAAATTTTTCTATCAATATTTTGGTAACAAAATTAGTGAATACAAAGATAAGTCTATGCATGTTAAATACGGCAGTGAGGGAGTTGTTTGCTATGTTAAGAGAATACCAAGTAATAAAAATGATAATATAAGTAACAATGTCATTGAAACAATTAAGGTTTATGTGGCGCAAAAACGTAAATTACAAGTTGGTGATAAATTAGCTGGTAGACATGGTAACAAGGGAGTTGTTTCAATCGTTGTCCCTGAGCACGATATGCCTCATTATGCTGATGGAACACCAATTGATATTTGTTTGAATCCGGCTGGAGTTCCTTCGAGAATGAATTTAGGACAGATTATGGAAACTCATTTTGGTCTTGCTTTAAGACAACAAATAGTTAATAAATTGTTCAAGTACACTGTTGACAATGATGCAACAGCAATTAGTCAACAGTTTGGTTTAGACGCATCAATAGCGAAAAAAATAATTAAAGTTGCTAGTCAGTATGTTCATGATACTAAAACCATTGGCAAAGAATTTAAATATATTGATGTAGCAATCATTTTAAAACAAGTAGGTTTAGAATTCGAAGACTTAAACTTAAAAGTTTCTTCTCCTGGTTTTTTTGGTGCCAATATTAAAACTATTGAAGATGAAATGAAGGAAGCTGGAATCAATGTTAAGGAAAATGGAAAAACTATTTTATATGATGGAAAAACTGGTAATGCTTTTGATAATCCGATAACAACAGGAATAATTTATATGATGAAGCTTGATCATATGATTGAAGATAAGATTCATGCTCGTTCTGTTGGCCCTTACTCAAAAATTACACAACAACCACTAGGCGGTAAGAGTCAGAATGGTGGCCAAAGAGTTGGTGAAATGGAAGTCTGAGCATTCGAAGCTTATGGAGCAGCATATAATTTAAGAGAATTATTAACCATTAAGTCTGATGATGTGTATGGTAGAAATAAAATGTACAAGAATATAATTTATAATCAAGATATCGTTCAACCATCAATTCCAGATGCATTTTTATACATGACAAAGTTGTTACAAGGACTATGCTTGCAAATTAATGTATTTGATGATGAAAATATCATTTACGATATTAATGATTATGTGAGAAAAGAAACAAAAGTTGTTAAAAGTGAAACTTTCCAACAAGTTAGTACAAATGAATCTAGCTATGGAGAGGGGGAGATAGAAGAATAATGAATAATAAGCAAAAAAGTATTAAATCTGTACAATTAAAATTAGCAAGTCGTGAAGATATTTTAAAGTGAAGTTTTGGCGAGGTTAAAAATTCTAATACTCTTAACTATAAAAATGGTAATCCTGAAGATGATGGATTATTTGATCAAAAAATATTCGGACCCGTTAAGGATTATCAATGTTCTTGTGGAAAATATAAAGGTGTTAGATATAAAGGAAGAATTTGTGAGAAATGTGGTGTTGAAATTACTAATTCTAATGTAAGACGAGAAAGAATGGGACACATTATTTTACCATTTCCTGTAGTTCACACTTGATTTATCAACGATTTACCTAATCCAAGTAAAATTTCTTTATTGTTAGACATTGATAAGCGTATTAATGAAATTATTTATTATCAAAGTTACATTGTATTGGACAATGCTGGTTTGTCTGCATATTACAAAAATAAAGAAATCATTAATTTGGATGAGAAGCATGGCGATAGTAAACGAAATAGAGTTGTGATTAAAAAAATTGTTACTGAAGTTATTTTGCCAAAATTAGATAAAAAATCTTCTGATTATAAATACACAACAGAACTATTGGAAATGTTGCAGGATGGAAACTATGCTTTTAATATCGATGAGATTTTATTTTTCATTAGTAAGAAAACTAATATTAAATTTAGTATTGGTCCTGAAGCTGTACTTGAATTATTAAAAAAACTTGATGTTGATAAAGAAATTAAATCGGTTAAAAAGAAATTAAATCAAACTTCCCCTGACTTTCCTAAACAAATAGCTAGATTTAAAGTGCTAAATTATTTTAAAAAATCAAACAATAAAATTGAAAATATGTTTACTGATGTTATTCCTGTAACCCCTCCTGATACAAGACCACTAGTTGCCTTATCGACGGGTAACTATACAACTAGTGATATCAACGAGCTATATAGAAAAATTATTATGAGAATTAAAAGTATGAATAGTTTGGTAGAAATGAATGCACCAATGAGAATCATTTATGAGCAAAAACGTAATATTCAAGTTGCTGTTGATGAATTATTTGATTCTACTGTTGGAGCTCAAAAGGTAAATCATTTAAAATCTATTACCGAATACCTAAAAGGTAAAACTGGCTTGTTTAGACAAAATTTATTAGGAAAACGTGTTGACTTCAGCGCAAGAAGTGCTATTGTTGGAGCACCTGAGTTAAAGCTATATGAAGCTGGAATTCCAATGGATATAATTTTAAAATTATTTAAACCGTTCATTATTTCTGAATTACTAAAAGAGTTTGACGAAAATGGTGAACAATTAACCCCAATTGTTTCAACTTTTAAAGAAGCTGATGAGCTAATTAATGAGCAAGATGAGAAAATTTGGCCAATAGTTAATAAAGTTATTAAAGAGAGACCGGTTATTTTAAATCGTGCACCAACATTGCATAAACTTGGTGTTCAAGCTTTTGAAATTAAACCAACTAGTGGTAAGGCTATCCGCTTGCACCCACTAGTATGTACAGGATTCAATGCTGACTTTGATGGAGATACAATGGCATTACATCTGCCAATATCGCAAGAAGCTGTTAACGAGGCTAGATGATTGATGCTATCAATGAACAATATCATCATGCCTAAAGATGGCTCACCGGCAATTACGCCAACAAAAGATATGCCATTAGGTATATACTATCTAACGATAGTTAAAAAAAATGAACTAGGTGAGGGAATGATATTTTCCACATTTGGTGAAATGCTAAATGCACTTCAAAACAAATGCATTACTATTCATAGTATTGTCGGAATTTCTTCTAATGCTTTTCTAAATAAAACTAGTGTCAAGAAAAATGAGATTATTGTTGCAACTGCGGGTAGATTCATTTTTAATAATGTTTTGCCTAAAGATTTTGCATTAGTTAAAACTATTATGAATATTCCCATGGGTGAGGATGCTAGAAAAACCATAAGTCAAATTAATGTTAGCAAGCTTGAAAGCGGAATAACGAAATCAGAAATTGGAAAAATAATTAATCAAATTTATGCTAAATACGATAATATTATTACAAGTAAAATTAGTGATGAAATTAAAAATTTAGGATTTAAATATGGTACAAAATCTGGAACGACATTCTCAATTTTTGATTTTCCTAAATATACGGAGAAGAATTCATATATCGGCGAAGGTATTAAGAAGGTTTTAGTTTTAAGGGATCAATGCGAAGAGGGGCTATTGACTGATGACGAGAGATATACGAGGGTTGTTGATGTTTGAAATGGTGTTAAAACAAAAGTTACTAGTGATATGGAAAAAATCATCAATGATGAGAACAATAAATTTAATTCAGTTATTTTAATGAATAAATCTGGAGCTGTTGGTGCATTACCACAGTTTACACAAATGGTTGGAATGAGAGGATTAATGCTAAAATCTTATAACTATAATTTAGCAAAAAACAATAAAGATTCTAAAATTATTAAAGATACAATTGAATCTCCAGTTTTAAGTTCATTCCATGAGGGTTTAACAATTTCCGAATATTTTAATTCAGCATATGGTGCTAGAAAATCAATGGTTGATACTGCGCTTAAAACATCAAAATCTGGTTATATGACGCGTAAGTTAGTGGATTGTGCACAAGATGTTATTGTTAGAGAAGATGATTGCGGAACTAAAATTGGAATTATTGTTAGTGCTATTACTAATGATGAAAACCAGATTATTGAAAAAATATCTGAAAGAATTATTGGCAGAACTAGCGTTAATGATATTAAAGTGAAGAATGAAGTTATTGTTGCGGCCAACGAAATTATTGATCAAGCAATGGCTAAAAAAATTGAGAATGCAGGAATCACTAGTGTGGAAATATTCTCGCCGATTAAATGTAATTGCAAGAATGGTATTTGTAAAAAATGTTATGGAATTGATATCTCTACAAAAAAATCAATTGAAAATAATATGCCGGTTGGTGTTATTGCTGCTCAATCGTTAGGTGAACCAGTTACACAGTTAAATATGAGAGCAAAAGCTACAGGTGGAGTTGCTGGTGGAGTACAGATTGCCCAAGGATATGAAAGGATTAAACAATTATTTGATGTTGTTAGTCCAAAAGAACATGAATTAGCACAAATTGCTGAAAATAATGGTATTGTTACTTCTATCGAGATTCAAGATGAGAATAATAAAGTGACAATTAAATACGAGAATGACGATATAGTTACTTATGCAATTCCATTATTTCTTAAATTGCTAGTTGGTGTTGACGAAAAAGTCATAATTGGGCAAAAATTGAGTATCGGTTTAATTTCATTAAAGAATATGTTAAACATTAGTGGTGTCGATGAAACAAGAAAATACATTATCAATGAAGTTCAAAAAACTTATAGAAGTCAAGGACTTGAAATTAATGACAAATATATTGAGATAATTATTAAAAAAATGACTGATAACATGACTGTTATTGATGCTGGTGATTCAGATGATGTCTACATTGGTCAAAATATGAAAGTTTCTGAATTACTTGAACGAAATAATAAGCTATTAGCAAAAAAACAAATTCCAATTGCCGCTAAAAATGAAATTTATGGTTTAGATTTAATCCCAGCTAAATCTGCATCATTTTTATCTGCTGCAAGTTTTCAATACACAAAGAAAATATTAATTAATGCCGCATTAAGTAGTCAAATTGATGAGTTGATGTCATTAAAGGAAAATGTTATGATGGGTAAATTAATTCCTGTAGGAACTGGTATCAATACAACCAAAGAAGAAATTATTGCTAATGGTAAAAAAGCCTTAGAAAGCGAATATTAATTAAAATAATATTGTGACCTATTTACAAATAATTTTTAATGCCAAAAAAAAATATAGCAGCGAGAATAGAGTAATTTTTTTTGAGATACTATATTCAATTTCTAAATAAGTTTCTAATATCAAGACTTTTAGTGTTAATCGAAATAAACAAATTGATTTTAGTAAAAAGAAATATTTTAAGTTATTAAATGATTATTTTATAAAGCAAAAACCTCTAGATTTAATTATTAAAAAAACAAAGTTTTAT
Source organism: Mycoplasmataceae bacterium (assembly GCA_031289655.1). GTDB lineage: Bacteria > Bacillota_I > Bacilli_A > Mycoplasmatales > Mycoplasmoidaceae > Malacoplasma_A. The sequence continues at coordinate 10,254 of JAITPC010000032.1, read as the reverse complement.
AGTTTGGATCTAGATATCTATAGGGGTATTCTCGTGCCTAGAAATGAAACTGAATTATTAGTTAAACATAGTATTAAACTAATCAAGAAATATAAAATTAAGCAGATTTATGATTTATGCTGTGGCAGTGGAAATATTGGTTTAGCAATTAAAAAGCATGCTTCGGGTACAAACGTGACCTGTGTGGATATGAATCACAGTGCAATTGAAAATACACGTCATAATGCCTCTAAAAATGATGTAAAGATTAAAACTATCATTGGAGATTTCTACAATTCAATTAAATCAAAAATATCCTGTATTGTATGTAATCCGCCATATGTAAATAATAAGAAATTAGATAAGCGAATGCTGAAATATGAAGATAAAATTAGTTTTACTAATTCAATGGATGAATTATACTTTTATAAGAAAATTATTAATAATTATGGCAAAATAATGAAAAACAATTTTTTAATTATTTTTGAGATCGGTTATGACCAAAAAAAAGCTTTAACAAAAATACTTGGTAAAAATAATTTATTAAAATATTCAAGTTTTGATAAAGATTTATCTGGACTTGATAGGATTTTAACAATTGATAAATATTAATATTACTTCTTTGGAATTGGCAATCCTAGTTTTTTTAAATCAATGTATTCAAAATAGTAATTGCAACCAACTAAGTGGATGTAATCCAAGACATCTTTATATTTCTTATCCTTGAATCATTCGCTTAGTAAATAAATATATTCAACATTTCAATTTAGCTGACCAACTATTTTTTTCCATTGTTTCTTTTTAAAATCACATGTTTGTAGTTTTTCATCTACGCTTCCTGAAACTTCTTGATGTTTAACTTCAATAACATAAAATGTATTACTTTTAACAACATAAATTGAATCATCTGGAATGAGACGACTAGAAATAAAATTATCTCATCCTAAATTGTATTCATTTTTCAAAAATTTATATATAGTATTTTGTTTGAAAATTTTTGCAACTAAGTTATTTTTAAAATAAACATAATAAGCCTTACTTCTACTTCCATTTCCTGAATCTTTATAATTAGATTTTACAGTATATCCATTTAATTTTGACAGAAAAGCGGAAAGATCAACTTTACCTTCGTATTTAACTCCGGATTGGGTATTTGTACCTCCACTGCCATTTTTAATCATTAATTTATTTCTCCTATCCGTTTTTTCGCTAAATTAGCATATTCTTGAGATTTTTCTATCCCGATGAAGTTTCGTTTAAGAATTTTTGCTACTACGCCTGTTGTACCAGAACCCATGAATGGATCTAATATAGTATCTCCTTCTTTGCTAGCACATGCAATAATTCTCTTAAGTAATTCAATTGGTTTTTGCGTCGGATGGTTTCCACATTTTTTTTCACTGCTCGGGGTTAAACTTATACTTCAAACACTTCTCATTTGTTTACCTTTATTTTTTAATAAATCACTTGATTTATCTCAATTTTTCATTAAATTATAGTTGAATGTGTGCTTAGCTTCTTTATTTTTTTTAGCTCATATGATTGATTCGTGACTTGCTGTAAAATTTTTGCACGCCAGGCATGGAGCACCATTTGGTTTAAATCATGAGATGTCATTGATTATACTAAATCCAAGTTCTTGTAATATGTATCCGCACTGGTAAATAGAATGATAAGTTCCGCTAATTGCCATTGTCCCATTAGGTTTTAAAATTCTTTTACACTCTTTAATTCATTGCCTATGGAATTTAACATTTTCTTTAAAACCATTTGATTTATCTCAATGACCTTTGTTAACAGAAACCATTTTGCCGTTTTTGCATGAAATTCCACCATTACTTAGAAAATAAGGTGGATCCGAAAATATTAAATCCACGCTACTACTTTTTATTTTTTTTAATTCTATTAAACTATCTCCAATAATAATCATAATTTAATTATAATATTTGCCATTTAATTCATTAACAAAATATTATTTATAAATATCACTAATTATTTTCTTAGCAATTTTATCATTAACTTCTAAAAATAGCGGACGTTTCTTTTCCTGTCCAGTTTTACCATGAAAATCAGTTCCTACAGTCACCATTAAATCATTCTTATTGGCTAAATCTAATAAAAATTGTTGTTGCCTTTTATCAAATTGTATATAGTATGCTTCAAGTCCATCGATTCCATATGACAATATTTCTTTGAAATATTTAGCAACTTCTTTAAAATTCAAATCTATTTGTTCATCAATATAATTTCTAATAATGAATGGATGAGCTCATATGGCTTTTCCACCACATTTATGAATAATTTTAATTACCTCTGGCAAAGTTGCCCCAAGTCCATGCGAATGCATATCACCAGGTCAATTCTTATTTGATACATCATGTCCTTGCTTCTCGGATTCATATTTTAGGTATCAAGGATTAACTCATTTAGATCTAACCTTGTAATCACTTAAATTAAGTTTTAAATGTTTATTTTGCTTTGTAAATCTATTAAAAGCTTTTTCAAAGCTAACATTATATTTCTCGCCATATTTCATTAATTCTTTTTCCATTTTAATCGGATCAATGTTAAGTCCAAGAATATGAAAAAAATGGTCTTCGTCGTATTTAGCAGTAATTTCAATGGCAGGAATTAATTTAGTTTTCTTCACAAGTTTTTTAAGTTCATGATAACCATTTGGAGTATCATGATCACTTAAAGCAAAATAATCAATTTTCGCATTATTAATTTCTTTCGCTAATTCTTTAACAGTCTTTTTTCCATCGCTATAATGTGAATGTGAATGAAAGTTTATTTTCATAAAAATATTATATTATTTTTTTATTATATTGTTGATTTTTCTTTTACTACAAAAAAATAAAGTTATACCAGCGATTAAAATTGATCCAAATATAATAGAATTTATAAGTAATGGTAAATAATCAGGGTTGTTTCTAATTTGTAAATCAAGGACCGTTGGAGATTGTGCATTAACACCAATTTGGAAAAATCAATTAAATTTAATCCAATTTATTGAGCCGTCCAAATTCAAACTGCTAGCAAGTACACTAGCTGATGGCGTTAATACAAACATATATATGGCAAATGCCATAGTTAATGATAGAATAATAGAAATATATCTGTAAGAAAACTTTTTCTTGTTTAAAACAGCAAGTGAAATAAATGTTGAAAGTAAAGCAACCAGGAATGACAATAGAGTTATGCCAAATGCTGATAATCTAATATCGGTGGTAAACTTCATAGACTCAAGTCCCCCCCCCTGACTTTCAAATTCCAGTGGTGTATAAACCTGTATGAAAAAATACAGTGCTACCTTCGGTACCGGTAAGATTATAAGTAATTTTTTGAGGAGAAAAATTAAAACAACTAATGTAGATCATCACAACACATAATATCACTAAAATTCATAATGTGTTAATTAATAATCTATTATTTAATTTTATTAAAAATTTATGAGTAAGAAAAAAAGCTGGCAAGCAATACAATCCAACTAAAATAGCAAAAACAACCATAAATACCCCTCCCCCAGTTAAATTCAGTTTACCACCCGATAATATTCAAGTATAGGTTCTTCCATTAAAATCATATGAACTGTCGCCGAGGTTGCCAGTAAATAATCCAGCAGAAAAACATAAAATTCAAAAAATAATAATAATACCACCTAATGTATAACAATGTAAGTATTTTCTGTTATTAACTGCATTTTTTCTATTTAACATAGTGAACGTTAAAATACCGCCCACCAGTAATAACATCATAACAATTGATAAGATTCCTAAAACGCTAAGGTTTCATTGATTATTTTCACTAGATGAATCAAAAAGTCAAAAACCAATGGAATTATTTTCTCCACTTCATTGATTAACAATATTTTCAACATTTAATACTGTGCAGGCCGTAAAAATAAAGAACACAATCATTAGTACTCATAATATATAAATCAAAGTAGAATTGAATGTTTTTTTTGACTTTAAAACTTTCTTCACAATTTATATTATAACACCGGGGGGGGTCTTTTGTGGTGCAAATTGCTCTTAATCAATTGTTTTTTTAACATTGATGTGATCAAACAGGAATTTATACCACACACCAATTCCGAATTGTATAATAGAGGTTCCGATCATATATATGATAGTTCATCATCATTCTTTATATCACAATGATTTATCGAAATCTACGTTGGTAGATCATGAGACAATTTCGATAAAACCAGCAACTAGAAATGTTGTAATACTACCATAAAAAATAGCATTGGTACTCAATTTAATTCTAATTAAAAATATGATTCATATAAATATGAATACATCTATAACATGACTAGCAAAACGTCAAAACATTAAATAACTACTACCAATATTGTCGACAGACTCTGCAAAAATTTCTCTCGGTGACACTAAAATAAGCAAAAAAATTACTGTGAAAATAGAAAGTGAAATTGAATAAGCTGATTCAAATAATAGACTTTTTTTTTTGCTAAATGCAACAATCGTGATTGTAGCAATGACAATACTACTAAAATAAAATGGCAAATTTTTTGCTTGTCAATCACAAATAATAAGTTTCAATATTTCTCCAACACACAACACAACAGCCAATGCTTTAACAATCATCATTCGATCAAGTTTTGGATGTTTTTTATAATAAAATCCTAGAAGTCCTATTATTATTAGGACAAATGTAAAAGTTGGAATTAAGATTGCTAGGCAATTTCTATCCCACATAACTAATATTGTTTTTTTATATCCTTTCCACCTTTTTTTGTTGCTTTTGTGTTACTAGGATTCTTTATTATCATTTTAGGTTCAACAATTTTTTCATCGCCAATAGTAATGTCAATCTTACTTTTTTTTATTTTTTTATTTTTATCGGTTGATAATCTACTTACACCATTATAAATATCATAAATTTTCTTATATTCATCCCTAGATGCTTCATTATCTTTTTGTAGTCTCAATAACAATGCGTTCATTGTATCTTTTTCAACATTTGCTTCTATTCTACCAATATAAATTAATAGAATAAAATTCAAAATAACTAATGTGTACATTATGATTGATAAAATTCCATAACCCATTATACTAAATAAAAATGATGTGAATCCAAAAATTACATTAGTGATTGTCGCGATAGTATAAATAAATTTTACATGGGCATATTCATAAAATTTAAAATTCTTTCTAAATATTGTGCACATTAGTAAAAAAATAATAACGATAACCATTGAACCAATTGATGGGAAAAACACATATCAAAATGGATGATCGTAATCCCATTTGGTTTTACCACCAGCACTAATACTTGTAATATCATCGTACAATAACCACCCAGCACATGTTAAAGATGATAATAATGAAGCAATACAAATGATTGTAACTCAAAGAGGCTGTTTTCTTTGCACTCTTATATCATAATTATTTTGCATATTTTTCAGGGTGTTGTTTTTTCATTTTTTTAATAAATTCATCTTTGTCCATTTTGCCATATTTCTCCATCAATTCAACACATTCATGGTACTCTTTAATTGCTCAATCATGGTCATGAAACCCATTAACTTGAACTTTCTTATTTTGCAAATTTTTATAAGTTTCGAAAAATTCTTTAATAATAGCGAATTCGTGTTGGCTCAAATCTTTCATTGTATCTACATGTTTGTACCTTGGATCAGCAGCAATTACACCAATTAACTTTGTATCAGTTTCACCATTGTCAATCATCGCTAATGCCCCAATAATTTTTGTTGGAACAACAATTCCTGGTTGAAATGATTGATCGGCAAAGACTAAAACGTCAAGTTCATCGCCATCTCAATCTAATGCTTCTGGAATAAAACCATAATTTTGTGGATAAAAATTTGGTCCATATAAAATTCTATCAACACTAATTTTACCAGTTTTTCTATTATACTCATACTTCACATTACTTCCTTTTGGGATTTCAACAATGACATCCAAAATTAATTTTTCACTCATATTAATATTATATTATCAAAATAAACTAGGAGGTTAAAATTGAATGATTTAATGTTTTAGAGTAACACTAATTGCACCACGAAATAAATTAATATTTTCTAAATTAGTAAGAGAAATTACTGATGAACATTCTGGCGGAAGTTCCGGATAATTTCATGCTTGCATGCTTCATCCCTCTCCTCCATTTCCATAGGAATAAAGAGCAACAGGGGGTATCAAATATGGGGATTGTTGGTGCCTCCCCATATATATAAAACTGATGACATCATGAATAAGACTAACATCAATATAATCACTCATCTGTTCACCATTACTTTCGTATGAATTAATATATAATGTGGCAGTTACATTCACGTCAAATGCAAAGTCAAAACTTAGGTTGAAGTGCCAAATACTATCGTGTAAATTATCTCCACACTTTAAATCAACAAAATCAATTGTTTTTACTTTATTAAAACTATTTTCAATTAAAATTGTAGAGAGAATCCCCCCCCCCGCCCCAACAATGAACCAAGTAGCAGCAAAAGAAATTTTAATATTTTTTCTTCTATTTCAAACCTTGTGTTCTTTTGATGTTAGAACATTATTTTTGGTGTCACTTTTCTTAAGCATACATATATTATATGTCCTAGGAGATTATTTCAAAACTTACCGTTTATGCCTATTGAGTATTATATTAAATATTTTTTTAAGTATCTAGCGGTATAACTAATTTCTGATTTTTTAATAATTTGTTCTGGAGTTCCACTAGCAATAATTTCTCCACCATATTCCCCACCATTGGGACCCAAATCAACAATATAATCAGCACATTTAACTAAATCTAGATTATGTTCAATAACAATTACCGTTGAACCATTGTCAACAATTTTATTTAATACAGAAATGAGTTTTTTGATATCGTGAATATGCAATCCAGTAGTTGGCTCATCAAGAATCAATAATGTGTCTTTAGTACTTTTTCTTTGCAAAAATTTAGCTAATTTAATTCTTTGAGCTTCTCCACCACTCAAATTAGTTGAATTTAAACCAAGTTTGATATAGCTAAGTCCAACTTCATCCATTAATTCTAATTTATGCTTAATGTTTGGAATGTTTTTAAAAAAATCCAACGCCTCACTAACGGTCATTTCTAAAACATCAAAAATACTCTTACTTTTATATTTAATGCTCAAAGTTTCATCATCATATTTTTTGCCGTGGCACTCATCACATTTAACATAAACATCTGGTAAAAAGTGCATCTCAATACGTATTTCGCCATCACCCTGACATTTTTCGCATCTTCCACCAGGTACATTAAAACTAAATCTTGATTTATTGTAGCCCCTACTTTTTGCTTCTGGTAAATTAGCAAACAAATCTCTTATATCATCAAAGACACCCACATAAGTAGCGGGATTAGATTTTGGAGTTCTACCAATGGGTTCTTGACTAACCATAATTAATTTATCTAGATGATTGATTCCAACCAAACTTCTCACAATAGGTGCTTCGATAAACGGACTAGTTAGGGTTTTTTGTATATTTGTAGCTAAAATATCGTTAATTAAAGTGGATTTACCACTTCCGCTCACACCAGTGATACACGTGAATGTGCCTAATGGAATAGTTAAGTCAACGTTTTTTAAATTATTTAATTTAGCACCTTTTAAAATAATTTTTTTTCCATTACCCGATCTTCTTTTTTTCGGAACGTCAATTTTTAATTCTCTTGTTAAATATTTTCCAGTTAATGATTTTTTATTTGCTTTAATTTCACTTGGTGTACCAGTAGCAATAATTTCCCCACCGTATTGTCCAGCACCAGGGCCAACATCAATAACATAATCACTTTGCTCAATTGTGTCTAAATCATGTTCAACGACTAATAATGTATTCCCAATGTCTCGCATTTTTTTCAAAGATTGGATTAATTGATCATTATCTTTCTGGTGAAGTCCAATACTTGGCTCATCCAAAACATATAATACACCAGTTAAATGACTACCAATTTGAGTAGCCAATCTAATTCTTTGTAATTCCCCGCCGCTTAATGTGCCAGCACTTCTTGACAAAGAAAGATAGTTTAATCCAACATTATTTAAAAAACTTAATCGTTCAATAATTTCTTTTAATGCTAAATTAGCTATTTGTTGTTGTTTGTCATTTAGTTTTAAATTTAAAAAAAAATTTATTGCATTTGAAATAGACATATCTGTTATATCAATAATATTTTTATTATCAATTTTAATACTTAATGCTGCATCAGAAAGTTTCCTTCCCTTACAAACCTTGCAAGTTTTTTCTGCCATATATTTAGAATAAAAATCTCGTGCCATTTGACTATTGGTTTCTAGATGTCTTCTTTTTATCATTTCCAATATTCCTTCAATATATTCAGATTTTTTATACACATTACCGCCTGTTGAATTGATTGAATAATTGATAATTTCATCAGCACCATACAGCATATATTTAATTTGCTGTTTATTTAAATCCTTCAATGGTTTATTTTTATCAATTTTATAGAATTTTAATAATGCATTAAATTTTTGTCAATCAAGTGAATCCGTATTAACACTATTCTTAAAATAGTCAATTCCGCCTTCATTAATACTTTTTTCTCAGTCTGGTATCATTCTATTTTCATCTGGTTCATAAGTAAAACCTAAACCTTTACAATGTGGACAAGCACCGGTTGGACTATTAAAAGAAAATAACCTTGGTTCTAACTCTGGGATTACAAAAGCACAAATTTTACAACTATGTGATTGGGAATAAAGAATATCCTTATTATCCTTAACCAATATTATTTTTCCTCCACCATATTTTAAACATGTTTCTAATGAATCAAAGATTTTACTATTCGTGTCCTTATCATCGTGATAAACAATCCGATCAACAACTAAATCAATGTTATGATATTTATTTTTATCTAAGTCGATTTCTTCATCTAACGAATATTCATTGCCATCAATTCTAACGCGTAAAAATCCATCCCTTTTTATTTTTTCTAATTCATTCTTAAATGTACCTTTTCCATGGAAATAAACCGGAGAAAGAAGTTGTATTTTATCATTTTCTTTACATTGCTCAATAATTTTGTCCAATATTTGTTTAGAAGTTAATGTTTCAATAATTCCGTGATTATTCGGACAATATGGTGTCCCGATTCTAGCAAATAAAACTCTTAAATAATCATAAATTTCAGTAACTGTGCCAACTGTACTTCTAGGATTATTGTTGGTTGTTTTTTGATCAATAGAAATTGAAGGCATTAAACCCTCAATTGATTCTACATCAGGTTTTTCATTTCCACCCAAAAAATGTCTTGCATAAGAAGAAAGTGATTCAATATATCTTCTTTTTCCTTCTTCATAAATAGTATTAAAAGCTAAAGAAGATTTACCGCTTCCGCTTAAACCTGTAATAATTACAAATTTATTTTTTGGAATTTCCACAGACACATTTTTTAGATTATTTTCCTTAGCTCCTTTAACAACGATTTTATCCATAAATTAATTATAGAAGTTTTGATTAATAATCAAGCAATGGGTGTCTACGAAGTTCTAAAATATTATTGACAAGTTTATTTATCAAAAACTTTGCATCAACCTCTTAGACCAGCGTCTTCTAATATTTGAGGTGATATAGTAGATTGTGGAATAGGAGATGTATAACTTGAATAAAAATTCAAAATCATTTCATTTTTCCATTCATAATTTTCGCTATATTTTCAACCTTCATCAACAAAGTTATAATATGAATGGATTTTTTCATAAGTCGGTGTTACTGAAATATGTGTTAGAAAATCACCAATAAACACATATTCCCTAGCTGCATCAACACTTGTGGAAGTATAGAATATTCCAGTCTGGTAAAGATCACCCTCATTTAAAAAATTTCTAAATACTATTAGTCCAAAGATTGAGGGGTCATCTCATACTCCATCAAGGGCACCAACTCAATCAATGGTTCTATCAAATACTAATCTTTTATTCGTCATATCATCAACTCCATTGTAAGGAATATCGATTAAATCAATCCAACCCTGAGCTAATTTACTACAACTAACTAAACTTGTTAAGAGACCAATGCCCCCCCCAATTAGAGCAATTCCTAATAAACTAAATCCAATTTTTGTCTTATTCATAACTAGATTATATACACCGGGGGGGGGAATTTGTGGTGTGAAATTTGGTATATACTTTAAGTATATAATTGCTATGATTTATAATAATTTTAATGACAAATGACACTAATAAGCGTAATCGAACAAAAAATATTTTTTTAATTAAATATCAGTGTCAAATAACATGGTTGA